>JBILQY010000151.1:0-6226 GCA_044372955.1 Crocinitomicaceae bacterium
TACTCGTTCGCATTTTTCAGGAAAAGGAATATTAGTTCAAGCTTTAATTTTATCTACTTTAGGAGATGTTTTACTTCTTTTTTCAGACTACAACGAACTGTTTTTTATAAGTGGTTTGATTTCATTTTTGATAGCTCACATCATTTACATTCGTTTATTTTTAAGAAAGCTAAATTCTTCTTTTTCCTATCCTTGGGTTTTTGGTAGCCTTACTTTGATTGGGGTTTATTTATTTTACTTTCTTTCGACCATGTGGGGAAAATTAGAAACAATGAAAATCCCTGTTACCATCTATGCTTTTGTAATATCTACTATGCTGTTTGTTGTAATTCAGTTATTTGCATCAAAGTCATTGAGAAAGGGTGAAATTTTGCTATTAGGCGCTTTTTTGTTCGTTGTTTCGGATAGTTTATTGGCTTGGAACATGTTTTACCAAGAAATTGCAAATGCCTCTTTTTGGGTAATGAGCACCTATTTATTTGCACAACTATTCCTTGTTTCAGGATGGGTTAGTTCAATGAAAAAACGCGAGATTGACTAAGGAATTGGTCTGTTTCAAAAATTAATTTGAACGTTTTAATAACACAGCTAAAGTTGTTTCAATGTCTTCGTGTTCAAATTCAAATCCTGCTTGTTTGATTTTTTCATTCGAAGCATTGGTGCTGTCCAAAACCAAAGCAGACATTTCACCGAGCATTAATTTCAAAAGAAAGGCAGGAACTTTTGGCATAAAAAACGGACGATTTAAAGTTTTTGCAAGTGCTTTCATAAAATCTTTATTTGAATCACAATTTGCGGCGGCATTGTAAACTCCTGTTAATTGATTTTCGATGGCAAATACAAACATGTTACATAAATCATCAATGTGAATCCAAGGCATAATTTGTTCACCTGAACCTATTGGAGAACCTAAACCTAATTTAACAGGAAGTAACATTTTATCAAGCGCACCACCACGTTTAGAAAGCACCATCGAAATTCTGAGTTTTGCAACCTTGCAATTGCTCTTAAACAAGTCACTCACAGCTTCCCATTCTTTCACCAATTTTGCTAAAAAGTCAGTGCCATATTCATCTGATTCAACGTGAATTTTATCTTCTTGAGGGTAACAATTTATACCCGATGCTGAAATGTAATATTCTAAATTGGGGATATTCGCCACCAAACTATGTAAAAACTGGGTAGTTTTAACACGTGAATCTCTCAAAGCTTTTTTGCGTTCTTTCGTCCAGCGTTTTTCGCCGATGTTTTCCCCAGTAAGATTGATAATAATATTGATTTTGTCCAGGTGTTTCCCTTCAATCGTTTGTTGTGCAGGATTCCAATAAATCTGACCACGGTGTTTCGCTGTGCGCGTTAATGTATATACTTTATACCCTTTTTTGGAAAGTGTTTGATTGAGTTTTTTTCCAATAAGTCCTGAACCGCCAGCAATAAGTACTGTTTTCATAAAGTTACTTTAACATTTTACACAAGACTATTTCTTGCATTCTTTTTTTCTTTCCAACATTTGATTGCCATCCATGTCTACGTAATCTTGACACACTTTTTGTTTTTCTTTTTTCAATTCAACTGCTTTCCGCAAGGTTTTTTCGTCCGTTTTACCATTCAAAATAGATTGGTTAATCACATTAAATTCCTCACTTTTCGCTAAACAGTCACAAAATTTTTCATCTTTTCGATTACAAGACAGCAAAAATGTTGAAACACTAAGTATAAACAGAACTTTTTTCATTTTTGTTTTTGAAAGGTAAATATAATGCGTTTTAATGTTTTGGTAACACAAGATATGTTAATAGAAACTTACATTATTTTATCGAAAAATTTTTACTGCTGTGATAGTTTTCATTTGCCTCACTAAATTCGAATGCAATTCATTTCGAAACAAATAGTAGGCTTCAAACAATTTTTGTAAATGAAAAATTGACCGAATTTTAGTAGCTTAATTGAAACAAGGTTCGTGCCTCACTTCAACTCAAAACTTGCTTTTTGTCCGCCAACTGAAATCGTAAAGCTTCCTTTTTCGGTAATCCACTTGTTTTCTTGTCCAACGAATTCTAATGCAGAAGTCGAAATTTTGAAGCTAACGGTTTTCGATTCTCCTGGATTCAACTCAATTTTCTCAAAGCCTTTTATAAGTTTATTTGCTGGAGCAATAGATGCAAATTCATCGGTAATGTACCACTGAACTGTTTCTTTTCCTTTCGATTTTCCTGTGTTTTTAACGGTAATTTCAGCAGTTATAAAGTCATCTTCACCTTGAATTGCATTTTTAGAAAGCTTCAAATTGGTGTATGAAAAATTAGTATAACTCATTCCAAAACCAAATGGCCATTGCGGATCATGTGCTTGGTTCAACTCATTTTTTCCTGATTTTGCCTCTGCACTTGTATAATCGTAATGTTCAATCACACCATCGTATTTTGGATAAGTGAAGGGCAATTTCCCACTTGGGTTTTCTTTACCAAAAACCAAATCTACTAATGCTTCTGATCCATAATCTCCAGGTAAATAAGCATTATAAATAGCTGTCGCAAATGGTTCAACCTCTCGAACAATACGCGGTTTTCCGAACATAGTTATCAAAACAATCGGTTTTCCTGTACTCGCTAATTCTTTCAATAACTCAACGTAAGCTGCAGGCAAATTCAAGGAACGAACATCACCCGGTTTTTCTGTTGCTGGCATTTCTCCCAAACACACAATGATTTTATCTGCCATTGCAGCCTCAATTTTTAACCAATTTACATCTATCAAATTACATGTTTCCCAACCATCCACTAATGACAAATCGTACCCTTTTGAGAATTTAAGATTAGTTGCACCAATTTGTTTCTCAAAGGCTTGACGTATGGTAAACGCACCGGCTGTATTGTAAGCTGTATCAACTCCTTGCCATGTATGCGTCCAAGCGCCATTTTGAAAAATCAAATTATCCGCAGCTTCACCAACTAACAAAATTCTTTCGTTTTTTGAAAGTGGTAATAGATTTTTCTCGTTTTTCAAAAGTGTAATAGATTCCAAGGCAGCTTGTTTGGCTTCTATTTTAAACTCTTGCGAACCAAATTTTGAATACATTTCTTGATTGTAAACTTGTTTTTTATACAATCCCAATTTCAGTTTCACGAATAATATTCGCGCCACGGCATCGTCCAACCGTTTTTTGGAAATCCGTCCTTCTTCCACCGCTTCTTTAAACAGTTTCAAATATTCAAAATAAGTTGTGTAATAAGGAACCATACTCATATCAACACCTGCATTGAAAGCTAAAATGATGGCTTCTTTCTGGTCTTTTGCGACTTTGTGAACTGTATGCAGCATTCTAAAATCTTCCCAATCCGAAACAGCAAACCCTTTGAATCCCCAACGGTTTTTTAAAACTTCCGTTATCAAATGATGATTGATGTGTCCCGGAATTCCGTTTACATCGCCACTGTTAATCATTACTGACAATGAACCAGCGTCCACAGCAGATTTGAAAGGTGGCAAAAACAACTCTTCCATTTGGCGCTCAGGAATCCAAGCAGGTGTACGGTCACGACCAGAATTTGGGTAAGAATAACCCACAAAATGTTTCATGCAAGAAAGTACAGTGTAAGGGTCATCCAACGATTTTCCTTGGTAACCTTTTACCAATCCTTCACCCATCTTACTAACTAAATACGGATCTTCGCCCAAGGTTTCAAAATAGCGCGACCAAAGCGGTTGTCTGCCCAAATCTAGAACTGGAGAAAAATTCCAAGGAACACCTGAAGCTCTTGTTTCATAAGCTGTGATTTTACCCATTTCCTCTGCCAAAGCAGGATTCCAAGTTGCAGCTAAGCCAATTTCTTGAGGAAACAATGTTCCTCCAATTACATAATTCGCACCGTGAATGGCATCTACACCATAAAGAACAGGCGTTTTCGTTTCTCCAATTTGATAAAACTGATGAACTTTTGTAGTGATTGAAGCCCACGTTTTTAAATCTAATGTATGCGAACTGACATTCAAAATAGAACCAACGCCGTTTGTTTTTATAACTTCTTTTAGTTTTGTTTCGTCTATCTGCAACGGTTCTAAAACACGACCTTTTTCGTCTACTTTTAATACAGCATCCAATGTCAATTGACAAGTTTGCGCAATTTTTTCTTCGACTGTTAACTTTTTCAGTTTTTTTCTTGCCTCCTTTTGGAGTTGTACATCCGAAATTTGACTGAAAACAAGCTGAGAAGCAAAAACACTTAAAAGTAGCGTTAGAAATTTCATAAGATATTGTATTTAGTACACTAAGTTAAGAAAAAAATAATGCAACCATTATTTCCTTCTAAAAATGATAATTTTTAATAAGCTAAACTTAGTACCTTTTTTCACAGCCTCCTAAAACTTCAACCATAGATTTCGATAAGCTCGATTGGGATCATAATCCTTTGCTTGTTTTTCAATATTGAATTGTCTGCCGCTGCGAGGGTCGTTTCCAACACCTGCCAAATAGGCCCAATTTCCCCAGTTAGAACTTGCTTCATAATCGATTAATTGTTCCTCAAAATAGCGCGCACCTATTCGCCAATCTTGTTGCATTTCATGAATAAAATAACTCGCTACATTTTGCCTTCCCCGATTACTCATGAATCCTGTTAAGCGCAATTCGTTCATATTTGCATCAATAAAATCATTGCCAGTTCTTCCCATTTTCCAGTTTTCGATGAGTGAAATATTTGGTGTTGGAGGCGTGTTTTTCTGACTTGAAATTCCGTTAAAAGTGAATAATTTATGTTGGTGTTTTTTGAAAATAAAACGAAAATAATCGCGCCAAATGAGTTCAAAAATCAGCCAATAAGTGGATTCATTTGCGCCAAATTCGGACTCATATTTTTTAATTTCAGCGTAAATTTTTCGTGCAGAAACACACCCATTTGCCAACCAAGGAGAGAGCTTTGAAGAGTAATCTCCACCCACCAAACCGTTGCGCGTTTCTTTATAATTTTTGATTAAATGTGATTCAAATAAATAATAATTCAAGCGTTCCAATGCGGCGTTTTCTCCTCCTTTAAACTCCAAAACTTGACGTCCATCTGCATCTTTTTCTTCCCTTTCCAACTCCTCAAAAGAGGGCAAATTTAACGCAGGAATTGTTGGTGAAATGATCTTTTTTGGGGTGTCAAAAACGGCTCTGATTTCAGTTTCTTTTTCTACACGTTTTCTGAAATTTGTAAAAACGTCGGGGATGTCTTTTAACGAAAAAGGAAGGTCCGTAGCAAGGTATAAAGTGCTAGTGCTATACTCTTCGAAAAGGCATTTTTGCTTCCACAATTCTTGCTCCATTTTAACATTTAATTGTTTCTCAAAAATGGCAACTTCACGTTTAGCATACACTTTTCGAGCACTGTATTTGAAGGCAATTTTCGGTATTTCTTCTAAAGGATTACCGACTAACAACAACAATCCTGAACCTAATTTCCGCAAATTTAAATCTAATTCAGCGATGCTTTCCAATAAGAATTTTAAGCGAAACTCACCTGTTTTTTCTATTTTACCGTTTGATTCATTTAATTCTTGCGGATTTAAACAATAAACAGGAATAATCCCATCATTTTCTTCAATAGCTTTTATTAAGGTTTCGTTGTCGTGTAATCTTAGGTCGGTTTTAAACCAAACAATTCCTTTTTTCGTCATAGCTCATTGATTTTACTTAAATAAATTTCTGCCTGATTGAGAAACGCTGTTTTTTGTGATTGCTCCATTTTTCGCCAAACATTATACATCATTCCAATGCGTGGATTGCTGGCTAACTTGTCCTCATTTCGGTCGTAAAAATTCCAATACAAACTGTTAAAAGGACACGCCTTTTCTCCCGTTTTGAGTTCTTTTTTATAGTGGCAATTTCCACAATAATTACTCATTTTATCGATGTAAGTTGCGGAGCTAACATAGGGTTTTGTACCCACAATTCCACCGTCTGCAAATTGGCTCATTCCTCTTGTATTTGTGATCTCCACCCACTCCAAAGCGTCAATATAAATTCCCAAATACCAAGCGTCCACTTCGTCGGGATTTACGCCTGCGAGTAAGGCAAAATTTCCGGTAATCATTAAGCGCTGAATGTGGTGCGCATACGCAAAATCCAAGGACTGATTAATGGCTTGCGAAAGGCAATTCATTTTCGTTTTTCCAGTCCAAAACCAATCGGGAAGTGACGCAGTATTTTCAAAGAAATTGAGCGTCGAGTATTCAGGCATTTTCGCCC
>JBILQY010000234.1:0-4673 GCA_044372955.1 Crocinitomicaceae bacterium
CCGTTTGAAGAAATAAAATAAGCACCTTGAGCTAAACAGCCTGTATATATTTGTTCAATTTTCATACTCTTTGGTTTAAGTAACAAATTTACGCTATTCTATTTAATTCCTTGATAAGTCTAAAGTTTATCGGGTTATTATTTGTTAATGAGGAAAAATTAAGTTTTTAGTCATTTTTCACCGAAGGATTAACAAAATGTAACATGCACATTCAATTTAAAATCCAGCTTATCGTACTTTTGTCACTTTATGGGAAAATCAACCGAAAAGGTACCTTTCACAACTTATCAAATCATTGTCATTTTAATTTTAGCACTCACTCAATTTAGTGTCGTTTTGGATTTTATGGTAATGTCTCCACTCGGTGATTTATTAATCAAGGATTTAAAAATTACACCCGCCCAATTTGGGGTGATTGTATCTAGCTATGCGCTTTCGGCAGGTGTCTCAGGATTTCTAACAGCTAGTTTTGCCGATAAGTTTGACCGAAAAAAATTATTGCTGTTTTTTTATGGTGGTTTTATCGTTGGAACTTTGTTATGTGGAATGGCCACTTCTTATTGGTTTTTGGTCTTTGCTCGGATTTTTACAGGTGTTTTTGGTGGTGTTATTTCTTCTATTTCTCTTGCAATTGTTGCTGATTTATTTGATTTCAACCACCGAGGTAGAGTGATGAGTTTCTTACAAATGGGCTTTGGAATGAGCCAAATTTTAGGAATTCCAATTAGTTTATACCTCGCAAAAGTATGGCATTGGCAAGCTCCATTTTATTTAATCGTGATTTTGGCAAGTATTATTTTCATTGTAGCGTTTTTCGTTTTGAAACCAGTTAATGCGCATTTAAAATTACAACGCGACAATGCCTTTAAACATCTCTGGCAAACTATCTCCAATAAAGAATACCGCATAGGTTTTATAGCTACGGCGTTCATGTCTTTGGGTGGTTATTTAATGATGCCTTGGGGAAGCACGTATTCTGTGAACAACATTGGGATTTCTCAAGAAGACCTGCCGCTTATGTTTATGATTGTTGGGGTGGCAACTTTTGCAATTATGCCTGTTGTTGGTGTTTTGAGCGATAAGCTAAATAAGTTTACGATTTTCACTGGTGCTTCTGTTTTAATGGTAGTCACTGTTTTGATTTATACGCAGTTACCAAAAGTTTCGCTTTTTATGTTGATTCTAGTTAATGTGTTCATGATGATGGGAATTATGGCGCGAATGGTTCCTTCACAAGCATTGGCGTCGTCAATTCCTGCGATGAAAGATAGGGGAGCATTTATGAGTGTCAATTCTTCTTTACAGCAAATGGCAGGTGGTGTGGCAGCTTTAATTGGTGGATGGATAGTGCAACAAAAAACGCAGTCTAGTCCTTTAGAAAATTTCGATTATCTAGGTTTTTTAGTGGTAGCTGTAATTCTAATCAACATAGCATTAACTTATCGTGTTTATAGTTTTGTTTCGAAGCGAATGGATGTATAATTAAGAATTAAGAATGTGATCTGATTTGGTATAGAGGAATTCTAAAATAAGTAACTTGATAGTTGATTTGAATTTTTCCTGGCTTTTAACAATTTAGAATTAAAATAAAAAAGCCACTTGATTTCTCCAGTGGCTTTTCATTATTCTAGTTTGATTTTATACTATTTTACTTTAAAAGAAACATATCTGTTTTTAGCGTCTTTTGTTTCATCGTCATCGTCGTCTGCGATTCCAGAATTTGGCTCAGCAGCTCCTTTATATACTTTGGTTAAACGTCCTACATCAATTCCAGCTGCGATGAAATAATTCTCAACTGCATTTGCTCTTTTGCGTGCCATGTCTTCAAAATCTGGATTTTCCTCAGCTGCTTTGTCTTCTAATTTATCGTTGTGACCAATAATGTCAATAGATAAGTTTTTATCCATTTTCATTTCTTCAATCACAAAGTCCATCATGTCTTTTGCGTTGTCTGAAATAGAAGCTTTACCAGCACGGAAGTAAACTGTATGTGCTTCGATAATTTGATTTTTTGTCATTTTATCAGAAATCTCTGGTGTGTTTGTATACAACATTGTTGAGAATGACTCTTCAACTTTCGGTTTTCTACTGTCGAAACATTTACATTCAGCAACGTTATCAATTACTGTAATAATCACATTATCAACATAGTAATATGCATGAGCGATTACTTCTGCTTCACTTTCTTTCGGTTTCTTAACAGCTTCAAATTTTGTAGTTTCGTTTTTATCGAAGTTTCCAATAGTGATGAATTTCTCGTCACCTTTGGCAGTATAAACAGCACATACTTTCTCCCAACCATAAAAGCCATTATAGACTTTATTATTTTGCGATCTTATTATTTTGTCAGAGTTATTGTAAATTGCTCCTGGAGAACCATTTCCTAATACTTCTTTAGAAAATAACGCTGAGATATTGTTAGTCGCAAACTTAGAAGATTCAGCTAAAGAAACTGAAAACTCAACACAATATTTCAAACCTTTTTTCAATGTCAATTGCTCTTTACCTTTCATAATTTGAATGGTGATGTATGAACGCTCAGAAGCTAATTTTCCTGGTTTATAGAAAACAGCACCTGCATAATTTTGTCCACCACCGTCTGTGTTTGGAACCTCAGTACCGTAAATATTTAAAGGAACACCTAAATCTCCACTAGCTTCTGTCATAAATAAATCAGCTTTGATTTCAGTTGGCGAAGATAGTCCTTCTACCAATGAAATACCTCCTAATTCAGCAACAGTTTCTTTTTTAGTATTCTCAAAATCTTGTTTAAGAATTTCATTTGTTTTTTTTTCTCCTTTTTGAGCAATTGCTACATTTGAGAAAGTAGCAGCTGACAACAATAGAAACATTCCGATTTTCATTGTTTTAGATTTCATAGTTTTTCACAGTTTTAATAAACACTTTAACCTTTTCTGGGTCAATGTCCGGATAAACTCCGTGTCCCAAATTTACAATATGTCTTTGACTTTTGAACGATTTCAATAATTTATTTGTTTCTTTCTCCACCACACTTTCGCTTCCATACAATACACAAGGATCTAAATTACCTTGCAAAGTTTTTGTTTCACCTACCAATTCTCTCGTTTCGGCTATACTCATGTTCCAATCCAAACCGATAGTTGTACAATTCAACTTCGTAATTTCTGGAATCGAAGCAATTGCCCCTTTTGAAAAAACAGTTAATGGAACGTTTGGAATTGCGTCCACAATCTTTGCAATGTATGTCAATCCAAATTCAGCATATTGTTCTCTTCCCAAAATACCTGCCCACGAATCAAAAAGTTGTAATGCATCTGCACCAGCAACTAATTGAGCTTTTAAATACTGAATCGTCACGTCTGTTATGCGACTAAGCAATTCGTGTGCCAAAACTGGATTTGTATACAGAAGCTTGCGCGACTCAGAAAATGTTTTAGAACCTTTACCTTCCACCATATAACAAAAAATAGTCCAAGGTGCGCCTGCAAAACCTATTAAGGGAACGCGACCATCTAAACCTTTCTTTGTTAATTTCAATGCTTCTAGCACATACGAGAGGCGATCTTCAACGTCAATATTTTTATCTAATAAATCCAATTGTTTTTGAGAACGAATTGTGTTTTCAAACCAAGGACCGCGTTGTTCTAACATTTCATAAGGTAAGCCCATTGCTTCGGGAACAACTAAAATATCAGAGAAAATTATTGCTGCGTCAACGTTTAATAGATCAACTGGTTGAATCGTAACTTCCGCCGCGAATTCAGGTGTTTCAACTAATTCTTTGAAACCAGAAAGTTTTGCTCTTACAGCACGGTATTCAGGTAAGATTCTTCCGGCTTGACGCATTAGCCAAACTGGGTAACGTTCAATAGCTTCTCCCTTGTGTGCACGTAAAAAAAGATCGTTTTTAAATTCCATGGTTTGCAAAGATAAAATTTTGATTGAAAGAGAATTCAATTGAAGGATTCAAATTTCACGGAATTCAAAAAGTTGAGCGGATTTCACTTACCATTGAATAATATTTAACCGTTTCGAGCTTAGAAATTCATTCGCCTTACTGAAATGTTTACAACCGAAAAAACCTCTATAAGCTGAGAGTGGCGAAGGATGAACGGATGTTAAAACAAAGTGATTTTTTGTATCGATTAAAGTCGATTTTGAGATTGCTTTTGAGCCCCAAAGTATAAAAACAACATTTTCTTTTTTTTCGCTGACAAGTTCAATAACTCGATCAGTAAATTGTTCCCAACCAATTCCTTTGTGACTGTCAGCTTTTCCTTCTTCAACAGTTAAAACCGAATTCAATAATAAAACTCCTTGTTTTGCCCAACGTTCCAAATTTCCATTTTCAGGAAAAGGTTGAGCTAAATCCGATTCTATTGTTCAAACTTTTGGGAAAAGGACGCACGTTAGCTTCTACTGAGAAGCACAAACCGTGAGCGTGTCCTTTTGTGGGATATGGATCTTGGCCTAAAATGACAACCTTTAAATTGGAAGGAGAACAAAATTCAAAAGCATTAAAAATGTTTCCATATTCAGGCAAAACACTCACTTCCTTAGAATTATAAAGCGACTCAATTTTTTGAGTGAGTTCAATAAAATAAGGTTTTGAAGTTTCAGATGCTAATAGTTCAGCCCAAGTTGAAGGAATTCTCATTTTCGTTGTTTTGCAACATAATTTAAGCCCAACT
>JBILQY010000152.1:0-6127 GCA_044372955.1 Crocinitomicaceae bacterium
TAAGTAATCCAGCCAATGTAATTCCTTCTTTTTGTGATTTTCTATCAATTCGATAAGCACCAATTTTTTTGAATAATTCTAAATCATCTAATGCATGCCAAGGATGATTTGGTTTAGAAGTCATAAATAGTTGACGGAATTGTTTGACACTTGTTGGGTCAAAATCAGCAATTGTGAAGTGGTCGAGAATAGCACTATCTCGTTTTAACTCAGCACTTGAATCTGCAAGCATTCGTTTGACTTCGTCGTCTGTGCATCTGTAATCACCTTCATGATTTCGTTTATAGGTATTTCCTAAAGGATTACGAGTTAAAAAAACAGGTCGTTCTGTTCTCGCGGCGAAAGGTACACGAATTACCAAAAGGTTTTTACCTTGAATTTCAAGAATACGAACATCATCGTTTTTCAATAAATTTCTTGAAACAGTTGTGGGATTATTACAGTCATTCCAAAACTGTTTTTGATACTTTTCAAGCTGTTCTTTCGTTAATCCTTCAATGTTTAAATTGCCTTTTTTTTCACTTACTCCAATGACAATAATACCCGTATTTGTATTGGCAAAAGCTGAATATGTTTTCCATAGTTCTTTGGGAAATCCTTCTTTTCCAGATTTATATTCAATTTCAAAATATTCAGCAGGTAAAAACTCTTGATCTAAACGTAAATAAATTGATTCATCATCGCTTAATTCAAAAAGAGTGAGTTGATTACCAGACATTACTATTTAATTTATGTTCTAAATTACTGAATTTTGGTTAATAGGTAGGATTATATTGATTTTTAAACCCATAAAAGTTGTTGTTTAAGTTAAACGGATAAGATTCAATAGTAATCTAAATTGTTGGTTTTTATTGTTTTATTTTTCTTTGAAGATTATTTTTTGAACTTGATTTTTGTTTCATTATTTCAGAATGATTAATGACTAAACAGTTGATAATCTCGAAAATGTGCAATCGTATTTTTGTTATTTATAAGAATCGGGTTGATATTGGTTAATTAATAAATAAGTTTTGATTTTCTTTGCACCTGCATGAAAAAAGGAATTCTATTTATCATTTTGTCGGGATTGTCTTTTTTGGTGGTGAATTTCTTTGTCAAACTTTTTGGAATGGGAGGGGAGCAACATCTTTTTTCCAACTTACAAAAAATCCCAGCACATGAATTGGTATTAAGTCGTTCAATCATTTCGTTTACAATTAGTTCTGTTATTATTAAACGAAAGAACTTACCTTTTTTCGGAGTCAATAAAAAATGGTTGCTTGTTCGTGGTTTTTCTGGTATGATTGCTTTAACTATATTCTTTCAAACGATTCATACTTTGCCGATTGCTGTAGCGTCAACCGTTCAGTATCTGGCTCCAATTTTCACTATGATTTTCACAATGCTTTTTTTAGGTGAACGTATTCTAAAATTACAATGGTTGTTTGTTTTAGTTGCGTTTATAGGTGTCACTTTGATTGGTTTAAATGCGCTGATTTTGAAATCAAATCCTGTTAAATCGGATTATTTCTGGTTGACTTTAGGAGTGATTTCTGCAGCGTTTTCGGGAATAGCTTACACTGCAATTGTCAAATTGAAAGCAACAGATGCACCCATAAATATTGTCAGTTATTTCCCGATGCTTTCGATTCCAATCATGTCTATTTGGTGTTTTTTTGATTTTGTGATGCCAAAAGGAATTGAATGGGTTTTACTTTTAGTGATTGGAATTTTTACTCAGATTGCTCAAATGTTATTGACAAAAGCTTTACACCAAGATAGTGCTTCGCTCATTACACCTTTTCAATATTTGGGATCAATTTATGCGATGTTAATGGGCTATTTTATTTTTGATGAACGACTTAACTTCTTGATAATTATCGGAGTCGGACTGATTTTACTGGGAGTTATTGCTAATACACTTATAAAAGCTTGGTAACGTAGGGAACATAAAATCAGTTAAAAAAAAGGAAGGATTAGATTACATACTTACTCAATTGCTGATTATTACTTAATTTAGTGCCAATTAGAAGTTATGAAAATCAATCGACTGCGTTTAGCTCAATTTGGAAATTTAGAATTACTTGCCAAACAAGTGGTAGAAGGTTTTATTACAGGTTTACATAAAAGTCCTTTTCATGGTTTTTCGGTTGAATTTGCTGAACATCGATTATACAATGCAGGAGAATCTACACGCCATATAGATTGGAAATTGTTCGGTAGAACAGAAAAAATGTTTACAAAAAAATATGAAGAAGAGACGAATTTACGCTGTCAGATAGTAATTGATTCTTCGAGTTCGATGTATTTTCCGAAAGATGGGATTTCTAAGTTTGAATTTTCAACTTATGCTGCTGCAAGTTTGATTGAACTTTTGAAACGGCAACGAGATGCAGTTGGATTGAGTTTGTTCAACGAAAAACTGGAATTACACACACAAGCAAAATCCTCTTTATCTCATCATCGCTATTTATACAATGAATTAGAAAATCGCCTGCGAACGTATGACGAGCAAACGAAAAAGGCTACAAACACTGTTCATTTGTTACACGATATTGCTGAATTGACACACCGAAGAAGTTTGGTAGTTATTTTCTCTGATTTATTTGACGATCCAACTCACTTGGATGAATTATTTCAAGCTTTGAATCATTTGAAACACAACAAACACGAAGTTGTAATTTTTCATGTAATTGACAAAAAGCTAGAGTATAATTTCGAACTAGAAAATCGTCCCTATCAGCTGATTGACATGGAAACTGGTGAGCGCATGAAGCTACAACCTGCTGAAGTAAAAGAAAAATACGTGGAAGGTGTCCAAAATTATTTCAATGAAATCAAATTACGCTGTGCTAATTATCGAATCGATTTTATGCCTGCCGATATAAATGAAGGTTATGATCAAATCTTATTGCAATACTTATTGAAACGTCAGAAGATGTTCTAATACGATTTAGAAACAATTTACCAACCTTTACTTTTTCTAACTAATTGTGAATAATCGACTTGAAAACAGTTCATTAATTGATACTAAACGTAATTTCGGATTAGATGTAATGAGGAGTTGTGCTATTTTATTAGTTCTCTTGCAGCACGGACAATTTTTTATTGCTAAAAGTGAAAATCAATTATTTTATGTTCAGCTTTTTAATTTAATAGATGGCGTTTCAATCTTTTTTGTTTTAAGTGGTTTTTTAATTGGTCGAATTTTAGTGAAGGAATTTATTTACAAAGAAATAACTTTTCAGTCTATTTTAAATTTTTGGCTGCGTCGCTGGCTAAGAACAATTCCAAGCTATTATTTGGTTTTGACAATAGTTTTGATTTTGACAGTCATTATCAATAAACAAGATACTCTTTTAGTTCATTTTCAGTATTATTTTTTTCTTCAAAATATAACGTTTGAAATTTCAAAATTTTATCCTGAGGCTTGGAGTTTATCTATAGAAGAATGGTTTTATTTTACATTTCCCATTGTTGGAATTCTCTTTTCTTTATTGCTGAAACTCAATAAGAAAAACCGCTTACTTTTTGTGATTCTCTTGTTTTTAATTGTTCCGTTCTTATTTCGATTAGGACTTTGGCAAGGAAATTCTTCAATTGATGTAAGGAAAATAGTTATTTATCGGCTAGATGCTATTGTTTACGGTGTTTTAATGGCTTTTATTATTTCTCACACAAATTTTAACTCAAAAAAATGGAGGTTTCTTTTACTCTTTCTTGGTCTGTTTCTGCTTGGTATTTTCGCATTGAATCCATTTAACTGGAAGTCGTTTTTTTCGCCAATTAATTTCGTTGTTGAATCTATTTCTATTTGTTTATTTATTCCGTTTCTAATGAATTTTCGTGAGTTAAAATGGGAAATTATAAATCGTGTTGTTAGATTTATAAGTACTCGTTCATACGCTTTATATTTGGTTAATTTATCTCTTATTCAAGGGTTTATTTTAAATCAACTCAAGTTTAAGTTTCAATTTTTCAGTCAAAGCGAAATTGCAATTTACCTGCTATTTTGGGTCTTATGTTTTCTATTTGCTGATTTTATTTATCGGTACTTTGAAAAACCTATTTTGAATTGGAGAGATAGCATAACTTAACTTTGGAAAAAGAAAATCAATAGGCATTCGAATTGCCAAAATTGTTTAATTAATTGTTTAATTTTGACTATGAAAAATCTTTTGTTTATACTTTGTTTAATTTCAAGTTTATGTTTTTCGCAGGGAACTTATCAATTAGCTGTACTCAAATATAATGGGGGTGGAGATTATTATGCTAACCCAACGGCATTGCCAAATTTAATTTCTTTTTGCAACCAAAACTTGGGGACAAATATTTCCAAAGATGTACCTTATGTTGAAGTTGGAAGTAAGGACATTTTTCTTTATCCAATGTTACACATGACAGGTCACGGAAATGTTGTTTTTTCAAAAGCCGAAGCAGAAAATCTAAGAAATTATTTATTGGCAGGTGGTTTTTTGCACATTGACGACAATTACGGAATGGATGAATTTATTCGAGTGGAAATTAAGAAAGTTTTTCCAAATAGTAAATTAGTAGAATTACCTGGTGATCATCCTATTTTTAATCAGAAGTTCAAATTCAATGGTTTGCCTAAAATTCATGAGCATGACAACAAACGTCCTCAGGCTTTTGGTATCATTGAAAAAGGTCGATTAGTGTGTTTATATACTTATGAAACAGATTTGAGCGATGGTTGGGAAGACCCTCAAGTTCATAACGATTCACCAGAAAAAAGAAAACAAGCACTTCAGATGGGCGCAAATATTTTGATGTACGCTTTTATGAAGTAACTTTTACTAGAATATTCTATCTTTGCATCATGAAAATCACAGACGAAATTGTAGCCCATATTTCACACCTTTCCAAATTGGAATTCAAAGGTGCGGATCAAGAGGCGATAAAAAATGACATGGAAAAAATAATTGGATTCATGGATAAATTGAGTGAAGTTCCTACAGAAAATGTTGAACCATTGATTTTTATGTCAAACGAAGTGAATCGTTTGCGCGAAGATATTCCTGTTGTTTCAGTTACGCATGAAGAAGCTTTAAAAAATGCACCAAAGCGCGACTCAGATTATTTCCGTATTCCAAAAGTTTTAGATAAATAAATTGAAAGTAACAGGTTTTTCGTTTATACGAAATGGAATCAAATTAGACTATCCAATTGTTGAAGCGATACAATCAATTTTACCAATTTGCGATGATTTTATTGTTGCAGTTGGCAATTCCGATGATGAAACATTAGCACTCATTCAATCAATTGAACCTCAGAAAATACATGTTATCCAAACAGTTTGGGATGATACTTTACGTGAAAATGGGGCAGTTTTAGCAGTTGAAACGAATAAGGCTTTTGAAGCAATAGAAAAAGATACAGATTGGGCATTTTATATTCAAGGAGATGAAGTAATTCATGAAAAATATTTGCCAATTATCAAAGCTGCGATGCTTGCTTATAAAGACAATCTAAAGGTTGATGGTTTACTTTTTAATTACCAACATTTTTATGGTTCTTATGATTATTTAGGTGCATCAAATAGTTGGTATAAAGATGAAATTCGAGTAATTCGAAACAACAAATCGTTTTATTCTTTCAAAGATGCACAAGGATTTCGAAAAGGAAACAATGAGAAGTTGCACGTTATATCGATTCCTGCTTTTGTTAATCACTATGGCTGGGTGAAAGATCCAAGAGCAATGCAACAAAAACAAGAAAGTTTTCACAAGTTGTGGCATGATGATGATTGGCTCGATAAAAATGTGGCGAAAGCAGAATCTTTTGAATACGAGAAACATGTCAGTCAATTAGTGAAATTCACAGATTCTCATCCGAAAGTGATGGAAGAGCGACTTAAGCGTGTTAATTGGAAATTTGATTACGATATTTCAATGTCTAAACGTAGTACCAAAGATCGTTTGAAAGATTTACTTTTGAAAATAGGAATCAATCCAAACTATCAGAATTATAAATTGATAGGTAAGTTTAAACTGAAGAAGTAGATTGTTTTAGTTTACAGCGTTCAATTTTTCTAAAATACGTTGTACATCGTATTGTAAATTTCTGAAATTTAGATTGAGTTGCTGCGCATCTAATTGTACCTCAGGTATTTCTTTTGAGATGTAAG
>JBILQY010000153.1:0-6123 GCA_044372955.1 Crocinitomicaceae bacterium
TTTTTTCTAAATCTTCTATTTTAAATTCTGTTAATCGCTCTTCAATAAAATCAGTTACGAAAGCTTGTTCAAGTGTTTCTTTCGTATTCCAAGGTTCGTTTTCTGCTACTTTTTTCGTCGCTGCTAAAGCAACAGTAAAACCTGAATTTCCTTCTTTTTGAAACAAAATCTCAGGACTTGCACCAATCCAACTTCCAAGTTCCGCATCTTCAAAGTAGTAAACAAAAGCAGAAGGATAGGTTTTTTCTAATAAATGAAAAAGTTCCAAGCCTTTCTCTGACTCAAAATCATGAGTTAAAACGCGTGAAAGCACCGTTTTTTGTATCCCTAATTTTCTAATGGCAGTAACAAGTTGTGTTCCTTGAAGGATGTATTCTGCTTTCGAAACTGAAACGATTTCTTTAGATGCAATTGAATTCTTTGTAACTTGATTTTCAATGAATTGAAAGCGATTTTTTTTATCAAAACTACAAACTACAAAGCCATTTTCTGTAAAATCAGTTCTTCGTTCAAAGCTACCTTCTTTACGAACGATGGATTTACCAGGAAAGCGATAAATGAGCATTTTATTTATTTGCGGTCAATAATCATTACTGTCAATCTGCCGGTGCATATTAAACGGTCTGTGCCTTCTTCGTGAATGTCCACTTGCCACAAATGTGTACGTTTACCAGCATGAACAATTTTACCTACTGCACGAACAAAGCCTTGTTTTATGCCATTTACGTGGTTGCAATTAATTTCAATTCCAACGGGTGCTTGTTTCTGAATATCAATCAGTAGGGTAGAACCCATTGAACCAATACTTTCAATTAAAGCAGCACTTGCACCGCCGTGTAACAAACCCATTGGTTGATGCGTTCGGTGATCTACAGGCATTCTAGAAATAACATAATCTTTTCCGATTTCGACACATTCAATCCCCAATTGTTCCATCAGGGTATTTTTATTCATTGAGTTGACCAACGCGAGTGGTACTTGTTTTAATTCCATGTTGTAAAATTACTTTTTATATCAAACAAGCAAATCAAAGAAAAGTTAATTGGTTGGAAAATTATGTTTATCACTTCATTTTTTTAAAAAAAAAAGTCACCCCTCTCAATCTCCCCTCAAGGGGAGAAGCAGATCTTGGGTAAATTAAAATTATTGAAAAGACAAGTAATCTTTACTTTGATTAAAACCTTAACCTTCTAAAAATCAATATATTTCGAAGTGAGATTAAGACTTCCCTCCTTGAGGAGGGATAAAAGAGAGGTGACATTTGTCTGCTAACACAATTAGCAAGAAATGATATTTACATCTCTAAAAACCAATAACTTAATCAAAAAAACTATTATTTTACTACGAACTTGTGTTATAACTCAATTATTATTTTTATTTTTATTTCGAAAAGAAAAAATGAATGCCAAAAATCACTGAAATCAATTATGGAATTACAATTCATATTTATAATGGTGATCATCTTCCTGCGCATTTTCATGCGTTATGCAACGGTTTACAATTGAGATATGATATGGAAAACAATAAAATAATTGATAATGAACTTGGAATAAAGGAAACAAAGGCTGTAATTGATTTCTGGAAAGAATTAGCTTTAGAAACAAAAAATGGATTTATTAATTTTTTCTACTTACAAAACCCAAACTTAAGAAAATGAAACGTCAGATGAAATCCCCAAGAATTTTGAAAATAATAAAGAATGAAAACTTTACTATTGATTTAGCATTTAGAAATGGGGAAGTAAAACGTGTTGATTTTACAAAAATCCTAAAGGAAGTTAGCGAAGAAAATCCCTTGTATCAATTACGAGATTCAGAGGTTTTTGATTCTTGTAGTGTCAATGAAAGTGGAATTATTACTTGGGGAAAAACAACTGTAAAAGTTGAAATCCCTGGACTTCCTGAATCTTTAACGTCCGTAGAAATGGATCCTGAAACGCTTTATGAGCTTGGAGATGAATCGCCTTTAAACAAACCTTTACAGTTTGGAAGTGAAATCAGAGAGATTCGGGTTTCTAAAAAAATGACATTAGCGCAATTATCAAATCTTTGTGGAATTTCTGAATCCGAATTATCAAGAGTTGAAAATAACAAAAACATTGAATTAGATACACTTAGAAGAATTTATCAATTTGGCTTTGATATGGAATTAGTGATTTCAGGGAAAAAAATAAAAGCGAATCATTCTAGTCGTAATTATAGAAAATCAAAGGCAAGGATATTAAAGATTTTAAAAAGCAGAAATTGGTGAGTTAAAATAAATTGTTTTCTGTAATTCATTTAGTTCTAGTAAATTCATGTTATTGAAAATCAGTAATTTAATTAGTGGCTATTAATTTATGAAAAAGCTATTATTTCTCTGTTGGTTTACAAGTTCGCAATATTTCGTAGCACTTTTTAATTTCATCGGGACTTAATTTTGTAGCAAGGATTGATAACGACTTACAAGAATTCATGCTCTTATTAAAACTCATTAAGTTTTTGACATTCATTCCAACATAATAATAGGAACGAACAAATTTGTATCTGATGTTATCAATTGTATCAATATCAACCTTAAGTTTTTGTATTTCCTCTGGAATTTTCACAGTACATTGAATTGTATCTGATTCGTATTGAAAAATTAGGGTGTAATTAACACTATCGGAAGAATAATATCTTATTAATTCTGTTTTTTCCACTAAACCTGTTATATCGCCTTCGGGAAGTAAATTATTTCTACCTAGCGCAGTCAACTTCCAAACATCTCGAGATAGAAATTCGTCAACTGATTTATCAAGTGGATCTGAGTAATAACCATAATCAAATTGAAAGTCAATTTTTCCATTACTAATTTTTCCCACATAAGAATCAATACCTTTTTCTTTAATCAATTCGAAGTCATTAGGAAACTTAAAAGAATATTCACCAACTTCAATCCAGTTCTGATTATCAGAAGCAGAATTTTCTGAATTACATGCGGTTAATGTGAGTACGCAAATAACTATATGTAAAACAGTTTTCGTCATTTCTTATCTAATATAAACGCTACAAAACATCCTAAAATATTCTATTTGAATTGAAAGGAGAAGGTTTGCTACGCACATGGCTAAGGTAATAATTTTTAACTTTAGAGTGTACCATAAGTTCTAGAATTCAACTTAATTAGTTGCTACTTTCAATTCACATGCCCCGACGGAAGCGGAAAGCTTTTTTCAAAGACATTAGGATTTTAGGACGTTAGGACATTAAGACAAAAAGCTTTTGTTCCTTTTAAGAAGCACTTTTGAGGCTTAAGGTGGCGTTGTAGCTTCGCGAACAAACTTGGAGAGGTAGGCGGAAATGGCGCTAAAATAATGTTGAATTATTAATGATGAATGTTGAATTGAAAAAGGGATAAATGTTGAATGAAACCCTTGTAGACGATGAATTTATCAAAACAATGTTACAAGATTCTGTTGGGGAAATTTTCGAAACTAACTAAATGTAAATTACTTCAAACTCTAAATAGGTAGTGATTTTAATTCGCTTAAAGTTCTTTTTGCAAGTTCAATCTTATCAGAAAACAATTCTTTTCCTTTAAGTTGATTTGCAACAGAAGCAATTTTTTCTTTGTTTACAGCTGATGTAGCAATAACTTTAGACGCTTTTAAGGTTGTGCTGATTGTTTTCATAACTGTTTTTTAATTGTGTCTAAGTTAATGACCAGAATTGAATTGGGTACGAAATTAGATTATTTTTTTCTATAGACCAAAATATCATCATAATCTTGGAATGGTACATATTGAACAAACGTATTTTCTAGTCTTCTATAACGTCCAAAAAATATAAACTCTTTGCAAAGTTCGTTAAAATTCTTATCGACATAGTATCTATAGGTCTTTATTCTCCTTTGAAAGTTTTTGCATTTATCTAAGCACTTTTTTTTACAAGTAGGAAAACAATCATTAATAAATTCATTGTGACTGTCGCTTCCACTTACAATAATAACAGCATCAGAGTTGTGCTCAAAAAATAGCGGAACTGTACTTAAAACTGTATTAAATACCACGTAAATGTCACCATTATTACTATTTATATCGTCAATTATTGTCCCTTGTTCTTCATCATAATCTCCAAAACCTAAATTATAAACTGTTCTTCCACCGATTATTGTAACTGGTGAATATTCAATAGCTTTAATAATTGTCTTTTTGCCAATACTAGCAAATAAATATTGAATTTTTACTTCGTCATTTATTTGTTCAGTAGTGTATATTGAAAGATTTTTCAAAATATAAAAGTTTGAGTTTTATTCTAAGATAGTGAAAATATTGTGACAAAGTATTTATGTCCCCGATATAACTTCTCATTCCAGTTCCAACATTTTAGCACTCCGCTCAATCAAAATCAACTCCCCAAACTTTGTACAAGTTTGTCATTTAAACAAATATTGAAGTTACTTTTGTACCTCAAATAATTCGAATGAAATTGAATTTTCCTAGGCTTAGTTTATTGGTGATTTTTATGTTAAGTCTTCAAATTGCGAATGCCCAAAATTTACAAACCATAAAAGGAACAATTTCTGACAAACAATCCCAACAAACGATTCCTGGGGCAACGATTCAGATTTTGGAGTCCAATCCTATAAAAATTACGCGAACGGATGTCAATGGAAAATATAAAATCACGGATGTTTCTCCCGGACGTTATGTGTTAAAAATCACGTATTCAGGGTATAAAGATGCGACTATTTCCAATATTATTGTTTCATCGGGAAAGGAAACCATTTTGGATGTGCAATTGGAAGAGTCCGTTTCTGAAATTGGAGAAGTTACGGTTACAGCAAAGAAAAATGGTCTAAACAATGAATTGACAAGTGTCAGCGGACGTTCGTTTTCAATGGAAGAAGTGAATCGCTATGCTGGTGGACGTTCAGATCCAGCGCGTTTGGCTTCCAATTTCGCAGGGGTAAGTTCGCCCGATGATACACGCAACGACTTGGTAATCCGTGGAAATTCTCCTGTTGGGGTTTTGTGGCGAATTGAAGGTCTGAATGTTTCCAATCCGAATCATTTTTCAACCATAGGTACAACTGGAGGACCCGTTTCGGCAATCAATACCAATCTTTTGCGTAATTCCGACTTTATGACTTCTGCTTTTCCTGCGGAATATGGAAATGCAAATGCAGGAGTTTTTGACCTTGGTTTGCGAAATGGAAACAGCGAAAAACGGGAACATACTTTCCAATTTGGTGTTTTGACAGGTTTAGAATTAGTGACTGAAGGACCGATTAAAAAAGACAATGGTTCCTCGTATTTGGTGGCTTATCGCTATGGTTTTTCAAGTGTCGCGCAGTCGATTGGTTTACCGATTGGAACAGCAGCAACGCCATATTATCAGGATTTATCGTTTAAAATAAACACTGGAAACTCAAAAATTGGAAAGTTTACCTTTTTTGGAATAGGTGCTTTGAGTACAATCGATTTCAAGCACGACAAAGTTGATAGCACAGATCTTTTTGCTATCCCAAATCGCGACAGTTATTTTACGAGTGAAATTGGTTTGCTTGGAGTGAAACACGTAATTCGCGTCAATGAAAAATCTTACTTTAACACCGTTGTTGGTGTCAATTATGCAGGTTCAAATTACCTTCAAGACAGTTTAAATCCTGTTAAAGAACCCATTCGTACAGTTGAAAACTTAACGAAGCGCGCTAATTTCACCTTGAATACGTCGTTTAATTCAAAGATTAGTGCAAAACTCTTCATTAAAACAGGTGTAATTGCTGAGTTATTGTCGATTAAATTGAAGTTTCGAATTAGAGAAAATTCAGTGGAATGGATTGAATTGTGGGATTCAAATGAAAAATCGGGATTGATTCAAGCGTATGTTCATTCGAAGTATAATTTCACCAATGATTTGACGCTGAATTTAGGTTTACACACGCAACTTTTAACCCTGAATAATTCGTACGCCATTGAGCCAAGGGTAGGAGTGAAGTACCAATTTTCGAAAAGTAGCAATTTAAGTTTTGGCTATGGAATGCACAGTCAGATGCAGCCACTTGATGCTTATTTTTTGCAATCGGGTAGTCAAAACAATCCGCAACAGCTAAACAGAGGAATGGATTTTTCGCGTAGTCAGCACTTTGTATTGGGCTATG
>JBILQY010000154.1:0-6081 GCA_044372955.1 Crocinitomicaceae bacterium
TGACAATGAAAATAACGATTTTTTTCTAATGCTGAATCTGGGTTTAACGTTAGTTGCTGGCCCTCAGTTTTCCTATTTACTAAACACAAAGAATGACTATACTTGGGGAGCAAATTCAACACAACAAGAAGAGGAGTTTGAAAACGAGAACATCCGCAAAAACATTTTAGGTGCAGTTGCAGGTTTTGATATCAATATCACCAATTTCGTCATCTCAGGAAGAGCTTCATTCGACTTTCTAACTAACAATGGAGACGGAACAAATACAACCCCTCGTTATAAAAACCAATTGGTTCAATTAACAGTGGGATTCAAATTATAAATTCAACAACCACAATATTAAAGCCTTCACAATTCATTTTGGGAAGGCTTTTTTGATTTCAAATGGATTCTTCTGATGTCATAAAAACCACCAAGCTTTCACTTAGTGGTTCTGTATTTAAATGGACGAACTTATTTTGAAATTAGCACATTATTTAATTAGCACATTTTCAAACTACAATCCCAACAAAACTTGAATTGGATCTTTCGAGCCAAACAACATTCTTTCAGGGTTTTCTAACATTTCTTTCACTTTCACCAAGAAACTAACCGACTCTTTTCCGTCGATGATTCTATGGTCATACGAAAGCGCAACGTACATTATTGGACGAATTTCCACTTTTCCGTTAATAGCAACCGGACGTTCAACCACATTGTGCATTCCTAAAATCGCTGATTGCGGTGGGTTGATAATTGGCGTTGACAACATCGAACCGAAAACGCCACCATTTGTGATGGTAAATGTTCCACCAGTCATATCTTCTGGTGTAATTTTTCCGTCGCGTGCTTTTATAGCTAAACGTTTGATTTCGCGTTCAATTTCAGCTAAAGACATTTGCTCCGCGTTTCTTACAACTGGAACCATTAATCCCTTTGGAGAAGAAACTGCAATACCGATATCT
Source organism: Crocinitomicaceae bacterium (assembly GCA_044372955.1). Classification (GTDB taxonomy): domain Bacteria; phylum Bacteroidota; class Bacteroidia; order Flavobacteriales_D; family Crocinitomicaceae; genus UBA952. The sequence goes on from JBILQY010000154.1 coordinate 945, forward strand.
GCATAATCGTGGAAAACCATTTCGTTTCCGTCGATTTGTGCGTTCACAGCTGGATATAAATTCAAAGCTTCTGTTACTGCTTTTGTGAAGAAAGACATAAATCCTAAATTCACTTCATGATGTTTTGAGAAAGCGTCTTTGTATTTCGCACGCAAGTCCATAATTGGTTTCATATCCACTTCGTTGAACGTTGTCAACATTGCCGTTTCGCTTTTTACAGCAACTAAACGCTCTGCAATTTTACGACGCAACATCGACATTTTTTCACGGCTTTGATTGCGAGAACCACCCCAACCTTGTGCATCAGCAGTAGAGAATCCAGCGGACATCGCACTAACAACATCTTGTTTTGTGATACGACCGTCTTTTCCTGTTCCTTTCACTTGATTGGCAGAAACTTTATTTTCAGCCATAATCTTAGCAGCAGCAGGAGAAGGAGTTCCACTTGCGTAAGAAGTTTCCTTAACTGGATCTGGATTTGGAGTTTTTGCTGGTGCTGGTGTAGGAGCAGGAGCCGCTTTTTCAGCTACTACTTCAACTGTTTTTGCGGGAGCACTACCAGCAGGTTTTGCAGCAGAAGTGTCGATTAAGCAAACTACTTGCCCAACTTTTACAACATCGCCTTCAGCAGCTTTTAAGGTAATAATACCGCTTTCTTCTGCTGGTAATTCTAATGTTGCTTTATCAGAATCAACCTCAGCAATTGCTTGGTCTTTTTCTACGTAATCACCATCAGCAACTAACCAAGCTGCGATTTCAACTTCTGATATCGATTCGCCCGGACTTGGGACTTTCATTTCTAATACTGACATAACACTTATTTCTTTCTATTATATAATTACTTTAACTTTTTCAAAATTAGACTCATGATAGAGGTTCTTATTTGCTTTTGTGTTTAAAACTTAATTTTCAATTTTACAATTGGGTAAAATTCTTTTTAATTCCTTTAACTGTTCTTCAAAATAGAGTTTGTTTTTATAGTCAAAAGGAATTTTCATGTATTTACAATTGGTTAAGTAACGTAAAATATTAAAATCAATTTTTAATTCAGAATTACCTTCTAAATTTAGGTACTCTAATGTTTTTAATGTTTCAAATGATTGGGGTAATGATTTAATTGCGTTGTTTGACAAATCCAAATATTTTAAATCCTTAAAACGATTGAAATTATTTGGCAGCTCTTCAATTTCACAAAATGATAAGTGTAATCGTTGTAGATTAGTAATTTCAAAAACTGAATCTGAAAAGCTAAATTTCTGAAAATCAATAACTAAATTTAGTTCTTGATTTTTATTTGAAAAGGCATCCGATAAATTACTGCATATGGGTAAAGTAGTATTAGTTTTTACACATCGAACATAAAATCCATATCCTAACCATCTTTTTGAATCCGTTCCATCAGCAAAATCATCATAACCCATGAAATATTCTCCATCGTCACCAGTACATCTTGAACCACAGAAGGATAATTCAGAATCATCCATCAACCACCAAATTCCGTGGCTATTAATTTTTTCAATTGTTGATTTTTCTTTGATTAATTTTCTATGAATATCTGTATAAATTCCTGGTGAAATGTAAAAAGAATTACTTTGTGCGCAATCATCGTTATAACCTGATGAATTGACATAACTTCCTAAAAACGTGTTTTTTGAAATATTGTTAGGCAACGAAATGTAGGACGAGTTTAATGTATTCCAGTCAAAGTATATAGAGGAAGGAATAAAAAAGTCTTTTGGTGAAATTCCGCGTTTATCAGAAACAGCGAAACCATTATAAATTTTCCCAAGTTGTGGGTTATCCGGATCTATATAAAACGCAGGGGTTCTATTAATAATTGCATTTGTCCAATCCATTAAATTTTTAACCTCCAATATGTCATCACCGTTATTGAATTTCGAAGTTTTTAGGTTTTCAGTCATCCAAATATTACCGAATATATTGAGTGTTGGATACTCATTTCCCTCCACATCCTTAACTTGTGCGTAAATACTTTTATTAACAACAATACACAACAAGATTCCAATTAAAACTTTATTTTTCATTCTTTAATTAAATATATAAAAAAATCAAAAAAACACGAAAGAATATTCATTTACCGAAAATTAATGCGCTTTTTGGTAACGTTTGATTATATCTAAAAGTTCACTCTTTTTCATTTTTTTAGCATAAAATTTTAAATCAAAACCAAATTCATCCTCCTTATCTAAATCTAATTTTCTTTTCATTAATTCATTGAAAAAATATTCAGTGTTTTTTGTCGTTTCTAATAAACTTAGCAAAGGATTGTCTGAATTATTCCCAGAAGGAATAATTAACTTTGGATAATGACGGATAAAATAATCAAATATTTTTTTTTCGTCTTTACTAATTATTGAACTTATTAGCATGGATTTCTTGTTTATCAAATCATTTATATTTCTGCCATCGTCATTGATTAAAAGATTTTCTAAAAATTCAAATATTTCTAAATTACCGGCATAATAAAGAATTGAATAACCCTCTGAGTCGATTTTTCTATAATCAGATCCCTTTTCAATTAGGTATTTCAAATTTGATAAACTTTTGCTTGCTGCGAAAAAAGCCGCATTAGTTTTCCACATCTCATCCTCTTGGTTCACATCTAAAAATTCTTTTTCAATTAAATTAATCAAAAATGGCAAAGAATCAATTTGAGATGCCGCATGAATGACATCATAACCACTATTCTCGTTTACTAATTTCGCTCCATTTTCACGAAGTAAATTATAAGAATCGTAACATTGATATGAAAGTGCTATAGCAATTGGAGGTGCTTTGTGACACATTCGGCATCGTCCATTAACCAAGGCTCCCGCATCTATTAACATTTTTAATGTTTCTTTATCACAATTGTGAATATTCGACCCTAAACCATCCGAAATCCATTCATTGAACTTGTCAAACATACTTTTATTTTGAACAAATAAGCTAAGTATTTCTTTCTTGTTGTAATATGCTGCATACTCTATGATGTGTAAAGAATCGGTTTCACCTCTGTTATTTTTAATAGGAAATCTTTGATTAGCCTTTTCTGGATTTTTATTTAACCAACTTTCTACTTTTTTCCCGTCTCCATTTTTAATAATTTCAAAAATTTTTTGAGCATTAAAAGTAGAGGAAACGACTAGAAAGAATACAAGAAGCAATAAAGTTTTCATTATCTTTTGTTTAAAATTTTGTCTTACTCTTATGGATTTTCAGAATCCTCCAGTTTTTAAAGTAGTTTACTTGTTACTACATTTTTTTTCTTTTCTATCAAATTGGGTGGTCTGCCCATTCGCTTTCGCAGACCTTCTTGATTTTTTTATTTAACAACTTTAACTTTCGCGTAAGAGAAAATCTCATTGAACAATTTAGCCAATCGTTTTTCGTGTAATTTTTTAGAACCTTCAGCAGAAGCCGCACTTGCCGGTCGCGTTACGCCAATCAAATCTAATTTTCTTAAATTCATTGCCATATACGTCCAAGCTCCCATATTTGCTGGCTCTTCTTGTGCCCAAATGATATTCTTCGCTTTATATTTCGCTAAAATTGCATCTATTTGTTTTTGCGGTAAAGGATACAATTGCTCAATTCGAACAAAAGCCATATTTGTAACACCCAGTTCTTTTGCTTTCACTTTCATTTCGTAGTAGAATTTACCACTGCAAAGTACCACTGTATCTACTTCTTTCACTTTTGCTGTTGGGTCGTCTAATACCTCTTGGAATGAACCAGTTGCCATTTCTTCTAAACTTGACATTGCATCAGGATAACGCAACAACATTTTTGGAGAGAAAACAACTAATGGTTTTCTGAAATCGCGTTTCATTTGACGTCGCAATAAATGGAAATGATTCGCTGGAGTTGAAGTGTTTACAATTTGCATATTTAAATCAGCGCATTGTTGTAAAAAACGTTCCATACGACCTGAACTGTGCTCAGCACCTTGACCTTCGTAACCGTGAGGTAACAACATCACCAAACCAGATTGCGTTGCCCATTTGTCTTCTCCTGCAGAAATAAATTGGTCAATCATAATTTGTGCACCGTTGAAGAAATCTCCAAACTGTGCCTCCCAAATCGTTAGTGTTTTTGGGGTTGCTAAAGAATAACCATATTCAAATCCAAGTACACCGTATTCAGATAATAAAGAGTTGTAAACATCAAAGCGAGCTTGATTATCACTCAATAATTTTAATGTCTCTACTTCTTCTTCTGTGTCTTCTGTTTTCACAACAGCATGACGGTGAGAGAACGTTCCTCTTTCCACATCTTGTCCTGAAATTCGCACTGAATTACCTTCAACGAGTAAAGAAGCATAAGCCAACATTTCTGCTGAACCCCAATCTAAACTATTGTTTTTAAATGCATTTAAACGGTCTTCAAATATTTTTGCAATTTTTCGGAAGTATTTTTTTCCTTCTGGCAAAGAAGCCAATTTAATTCCGAGTTCATATAATTTTTCTTTGTCAACTCCTGTTTCAGGAGATTTCTCAAAATCTTTTGCGTTACCATGTCTAAATCCTTCCCACGTTAATTTTAGGAAATCGTAAACTAATGCTTTTTCATTTTTTCGTGATGCATCAAATTCTTCTTCTAAAAACTGATTATAAGCATCTTCTATTTGTTTCGCTTCTTCTTTTGAAATGACACCTTGCGCTTCCAATTCTCGTTGGTAAATTACCTTTGGATTTGGGTGCTTTGCAATGATGTCATACAATTTAGGTTGCGTGAATTTTGGCTCATCACCTTCATTGTGTCCGTATTTACGGTAGCACAATAAATCGATAAACACATCACGATTGAATACTTGTCGGTATTCCATTGCTGCCTCAACCACTTTGATAACCGATTCAATATCGTCACCATTTACGTGAAACACTGGACAAAGCGTTGTTTTTGCAACGTCGGTACAGTAAGTTGAAGAACGTCCATCCAAGTAATTTGTTGTAAATCCAACTTGGTTGTTTACAACAATATGTACCGTACCACCAGCGCGATAGCCATCCAATTGCGCCATTTGAATCGTTTCGTAGACAATTCCTTGACCAGCTACAGCCGCGTCACCGTGAATTAAAACTGGACAAACTTTACTTTCGGCTTTATAAATGTGGTCTATTTTTGCTCGAGCAAT
>JBILQY010000240.1:0-4578 GCA_044372955.1 Crocinitomicaceae bacterium
TTTTCTATTTTTATTTGATGCTGAAAAAGTGCATTATTTTACAACAAATGCATTAAACTTCACGCTAAAGATCCCCTTTACAAAGCAGCTGTTTTCAAAAATTTTTGTAGTTGAAAACCCGAAATTGGAGCGAAGTATTTTCGGACTAACTTTTAAAAATCCCGTTGGATTAGCCGCTGGTTTCGACAAAAATGCAACGATGTTTAACGATCTTGCATATTGTGGATTTGGATTTATTGAAATTGGAACACTCACTCCTAGAGGTCAAGCCGGCAACGATAAACCAAGATTGTTTCGTTTAAAATCAGATAAAGCGATTTTGAATAGAATGGGATTTAATAATGATGGGGTTGAAATCGCGATTGAACAGCTAAAGAATAGAAAACACAAAGATTTAATTATTGGTGGCAATATTGGCAAAAATAAAGTAACTCCAAATGAAGAGGCAAATAATGATTATTTGATAGCCTTTGAAAAATTGTTTCCTTATGTAGATTATTTTGTTGTCAATGTGTCCTCTCCAAACACGCCAAATCTTCGTGCATTGCAGGACAAAGAACCTCTTATGAATTTGCTTTCAGAATTAAAAAATGCTAATTCAAAGAAAACGAACCCTAAGCCAATCCTACTGAAAATCGCTCCGGATTTAACGAATGAACAATTAGATGACGTTATTGAAATTATTACTACTACAAAAACAGATGGGGTAATTGCTACCAACACTACAATTGATAGAGAAAAATTGATAACTCCGAAAACTGAAGTTGAAAAACTTGGTGCAGGTGGAATTTCAGGAAAACCGTTGACGAAACGTTCAACTGAGGTAATTCGCTATTTACACGAAAAGTCAAATGCCGCTTTTCCAATTATTGGTGTTGGCGGTATTCATACTGCAGAAGATGCAATTGAAAAGTTAAAAGCTGGTGCTTCTTTAATCCAAATCTATACAGGTTTCATATACGAAGGACCAAGCCTAGTAAAAAAAATCAATCAACAAATACTAAAAGAAAATCTTTAAGAATGCTTAAATTAATCGAATGTCCTAGAGATGCTATGCAAGGAATGAAAGACTTTGTTCCTACTGAGCTAAAAACAGAATACATAAATAAATTGTTGAAATGTGGTTTTGACACCATTGATTTTGGAAGTTTTGTCTCACCAAAAGCTATACCTCAAATGCGAGATACTGCTGAGGTTTTAAAAGGATTGGATTTAAGTGGAAATTCTAAATTATTAGCAATTGTTGCCAATGAACGGGGGGCAGAGGATGCACTTCAATTTTCCGAAATAGATTATTTAGGATATCCTTTTTCAGTATCTGAGGTTTTTCAAATGCGAAATACTAACGCAACAATTGAAGAATCTCTTTCGCGTGTAGAAAATATTCAAAATCAAGTATTAGCGAAAAACAAAAAGTTAGTAGTTTATTTATCTATGGGTTTTGGAAATCCGTACGATGAAATTTGGAACCCAGAGATTGTGTTGAAATGGTCAAAAGTTTTGAATGAAAAATTGGGAATTGAAATCCTAGCTCTTTCGGACACCATTGGAATTGCAAAAGAACAAGATGTAACAGATTTGTTTAAAGTTTTACAGGCTGAATTAACAAATGTTGAATTTGGAGCACACTTTCATACGCGACCTGAAACTACCAATAAGTTAATTAAAGCTGCGTATGAAGCAGGCTGTCGTAGATTTGATAGCGCTGTTAAAGGATTTGGTGGGTGCCCAATGGCAAAAGACGATTTAACAGGAAACTTACCGACAGAGTCGCTATTATCTTGGTTCAATGCGAATTCTGTTTTACACCCAATAGATCAATTACAATTCCAAGAGGCTTATGATTTTTCTTCACGTATCTTTTCATAAAATTTTCATTATACAATAAACTTAAATATGAATTTAAAAAGAATTGCTTGGATTTCGCTTGTTGTTTTTATTTGTAGCTTACTTGTTTGGAAGTTTTCTTCTAATGAAAAACCAACAATTCCCATAAATGAGGATACAAAAAAAGTACTGAAGGTTGAACAAATTAGTACAGATTTCAATTTGAATAAGTTTTCAAGTAATCAAGAAATTGTGTTGTTGAAAGAAATAGGAATTTGTGATTCAACACAAGCAAATGATAATAATTTGGATAATCCTTCTTGTTCGCCTCGTTTCTTTCGGTTTTTTAAATTGAATAAATCTAAAGAGTTAAGCGATGGTTTTATGTTGCTTGTTAGAGCAGGCGTTAATAAATTTCCTGTTCGTCGATTATTGATTTTTGAACGCGAAAATGGGCAGTTAGTTAAAACAAATGGATTTGTTGGTTACATTATTGAAAGAAGAGTTGTTGCTGGTAATTATGACGATATTGTGGTGCGCTTTTTCGAACGTTATGAAAATCAAAAGTATTTTTATAATTGTCTTTACACATGGAAAAACGGACGTTATGTTTATCAAAAGTGTGAGGCAATTAATGATGCTAAATTGAAACCCGAAAAAGCTGATTCTGTATCCATCGAAGTAGAGAAAATTCTGAATGAAAATAAACTTATTTTTTAGTAAACTAGTCTTCTTTTTAGTGCTTTTTATGAGCGCATGCGCCACAGGTGTTCCAACTGAGAAAATAGATTACACTTATGCTTTTTGCGACGGAAATAGTAAAGTATGGATGTTGCAAAAAGTTAGAAATGGTGAAGCTGTGGTTGAAGAATATCTCGATTTAGGAGGTGAGTTTTTGATTTTTTATTCATCAGGAAAAGTAGTTAAAGGAAAATTAATTGATTTGAGTTCTAAAAAAGGAATCATTGGATACTATTCCCTCGATAATGAAAATGGTTTTGTGACTATAGAATTTCCGAATGAGAGATGGGATTTTTCATTTGAATTTTCTTATGAAAATCGATTAGTTCTATACCCAACAACTGATTCTGATTTTATACAAACAATAGAATTAGTGCCTTTCCCTGAATTGTAAAACGGTTTAGAATTTTTCAAAAGCCCCGAGTCCAAACAAAGCGAAATCATATTTTGCAGGATCTTTAGAGTCAAATTCACGAAGTTTTAAAATCAATTCTTCGTTGGTTGTCCAATCATTTTGAGTCCTTTCTAGTAAACCTAATTTTCTAGCAATATTTCCTGTATGAACATCTAAGGGTATATATAATTCTGATGGAGAAATAGATTTCCAAATTCCAAAATCTACTCCTTTTTTTGAATCTCGTACCATCCACCTTAGAAACATCACCAAGCGTTTGCAAGCTGAATTTGCTTGTGGATTAGAAATATGTTTTTGTGAGCGTGGTAAATGATCAATACTTAGAAATATCTTCCTAAAATGAGATATTCGACTTTTCAAGCCTCCATTTTCCTCTTCTAACTGAAAAGATTTTTCTAAACCTCCGTTCAAGTATATAGTTTTCAAACTTCTAAAAAAGAAATCTAAATCAATGGAATTAAAGGTTCGATGAACAAATGAAAATTCTTTTGTAGGATCATATTCCAACACATATTCTAAAGGAGAATTCTCCATTATTTCAATTAACTTATGACCATTAGTAATGATACTTTTTCTATTTCCCCATGCAATAGTAGCCATTAAAAAAGCAACAATTTCTACGTCCTCTTTTGAAGAAAACAAATGTGGAATTTGAATTGGATCAAATTGAATAAAGTCTGAATTTTCATATTGATTGGCTTTAAAGTCTAGAAAATCTTTAAGCTCACTTTTGTTCATCATCCTTTAAGTTGTTTATTCGAAATGTTAGGATTTAGTTTTTTTATGAAAAAGATTTCTTAAACAGTTATTCAAAAGTTAATTCATCTACAAAAACCCATGTTTTATTTCCTTTCCCAAGGTGCCATTCAGGACAAAAACCAGGGTTCTTAATTGTGTAACGAATTGCTTTAATTCGTACATTTTCAATTTTTGTTGTAAACGTGAAAGTTTTGGGATTTTCATCATTTGGACTTGCCTTTGGAATTGAAATACTCGGGAGCGCTTGAAAGTTGACACCATCTTTAGAAATTTCGACTTCGATAGCTGTAGGGAGAAAAATCCAAGACTTTTGATCGCGAATAAATGAAGCTCCAATTTCCTTGATTGTCTTAATTGAATCAAAAGAAACAATTGCTTTAATGTCTTGACCATTGAAGCCTTGCCAATCTCCAGTTCTGAATTCCTTTCCTCCACGAACACCATCAATTAAGGCATTTGCTCCAGCTGCTGCATATTCATTGGCGTATTTCGTTTGCAATTCTAGGTGAATACTAGGATCCCTTTTGTGAAAATAAGAAACTACAATTGGGCTTTCATATCTTGCACCATCTGAAGTGATTTTTTGAAGTTTTGTATAAATATTTGTGGAGTTTTTAATCGTAAAAGGTCGTTGGAAGACAGTCCAATTCTCAGAATCAAAACTGTATAAAAGCGTGAATTTAGATCCATCGTTAAGTTTCACATACGAAATATCAATTTTAGCAGCATCTATAAATAGCGGATTATCATTCACAATAAAAGGTGCAGGAACAAATTCTGAAGGAATTGTCGAAGGATATAAATTTTCGGTTTCTAAACGTTTTGAAGGAATATCG
>JBILQY010000155.1:0-6056 GCA_044372955.1 Crocinitomicaceae bacterium
CTGGTTATTTGTTTTTTAAATCAAGTCCAAAAGTGACTGAAGAGGAGAAAACAGCAACTAAAAAAGAAGTTATCCGACGCGATGGTAAGAAAAAAGCACCTGTAATTACACCAACTGATTCGAACGAAAAACCACAATTTGCACAAGAATTTATACCTTTTAAACCTAGTTTAAATACCGTTTTAGATTCAGATGTCCAGAAGCAAAAAGATGTAATGCCAACTTCAAATGAATTAATGGCCCAGGAAACTGATTCTATAGTTAATATAAAAAATGAAAATGAAGACTATGCATTTGTTTCTCCAATAGAACTGAATCCGATTCAAGAAACAACTCAAAATCCAACACAAGAAACTTTAACAGTAAAGTCATTTTTTGTTCAAAGAGTCAATCAAGCATTGTTTGGTAAAAAAGACCCAAATGAAGATGAGAAATACGCATCTGTTTCACAACGTGTTTCATCCGCAACAGGTATTTCTTTTGATTTAAAAAGAAGAAAAAACAAAGAATTTCACTTGAAAATCGGAAAATTTTCAATCGATAGAAAAAGAAGTTAGATTCCTCTTTTGATTAAAACAAAGAAGATTAATTTCTTTTTACATTCAAATCCTAAGTTAAAATTAACACTTCATAAACTCAGAGGTTAAGGGTTTAAAGTTTAAAAAACTTTTAAGTTTTCTCTGTGCCTCTGATTTCTTTATGGTGAAAACTCAAACATTATTCTTTGTGAATAGAAGCATCATTAATTCGAAGAAAAATAGAGAAATTCAGAATTCAAAAAAAAAATCACAAGGGGCTGTAACATTTAAAAGTTGAGTTCGTCCTACAGCAAAACAGAGAAAAAATGAAAACAATTTTACTTACAATCGCAACAATGAGCTGTATCAGTTTAACTGCTCAAGTTACAGAACCAATCGAACCACAAGAAGGAACAGTTACAATTGACACCTTAACTCAAACAGTAACAGTTGACAATGGTGGAGACACTACTCGAATTAAATTAGGAAAGAAAAACATCGTTATCGTTGAAAAAAGAGAAGACGGTAAAAATGGAGAAAAGAAAGTTATCATCGACGAGCGAGTAATTATTGAAGATGAAGAGGATTCTTTTTCTATCGAAGACGATGAAGATGACGAAAAAGGAGATAGAAATGGAGAAGGTCACTGGGCTGGATTTGGAATCAATACAAACGGATTTTTAAATGCAGATGGTAAAATAGCTACAGGAAGTGATGCTGGATTTTTAGAATTAGACCACGCAAGAAGTATCGGATTTAACTTCAACTTAGTAGAAAAACGTTTTCCAATTTTTAGAGAATATGTTGGATTAACAACAGGCTTAGGTATTCAATGGAATCGTTATGCTTTGAAAAACAACGTTGATGTGATGGTAAGTGCCGATTCAACTTATGGTGTAGAAAACTTGACCGTTGATTACAAGAAAAATGTGTTACGTTCAACTTACCTTCAGATTCCATTATTGTTGGAAATCACCACAAATAAAGACAATGATAAAGCTTGGCACATTTCTGCTGGAGTTGTTGGTGGAATCAGAATCGGATCAAGTTTAAAAACGAAATGGGAAGAAGATGGAAAAACAAATAAAGACAAAGTTAAATCCAACCATAATTTCAACCCTTTTGAAGCACACGCAACTGCAATTGTTGGGTACGGTGACATCAGCCTTTATGTAAATTATGGTTTAACTCAAGTGTTTGAAAAAGACAAAGGACCAAATTACGCACCAGTTTCAGCAGGAATTTTATTGAATTTCTAAAGACAGCATTTAAGATTTTGAGTGTTCGCAATCGTACCAGTAAAATATTTGAATATTAAAAATTAATCGAAGTAAGGGCTATTTTAGTGAATGTTAGCGAACAATTTTCGGCCTTGAATTTCTTGGTTTTAACTACTGAACTGAAACTGTTAATTTTTAAAATTTCTGTAAGAACATTTTTAAAAAATTTCAGTTTCAGAAAGGAGTTAAAATTGTTCGCAACGAGTTGTAAATAGTTGAAGGATTAAGATTTGCGAACAAAGAGAAATTCAGAGCCTTGATTTTTTGATTCTTTTTCATCAAGGAAAAAGAATGGCAAAAAGAAAACATTAGCTCAATGTGGGGCTTTAATTAGGATCTTGATTTTAAATATAGGTGGAAAGAAAGCGCACAAGTCATTTAAGATTATACGTTTGATTAGTAGTTGAGAACCATGCACAATAAGGAAACTAACCGTGCATGGTTTCTTTTTTACCATATTTTTCCATCAGGCTTGCTTCAAACTCTAAAAATGCTTTCCATCGTTCATCAACATTAATTCCATCCCCGTATTTCTTTGCAAAGTATAAGAACGTCGTATAATGTCTTGCTTCACTTTCCATCAAAGATCGATAAAACTGCTTCAAGTCTTCATCTTGTAATTGCTCTGATAGAATTTTAAAACGCTCACAACTTCTCGCTTCAATCATAGCTGCAAAAAGCATTTGATTCACAAAAAGACCTTTTTTAGAACTATTCGTTTTGCTTTGTCTTAAAAAAACCGATAAATCATTTACATAAGGATCTTTGCGTTCAAAACCCAATGTTAATCCACGAGCAAGAAGTTTATTATGAACCATATTAAAATGCTCCATTTCTTCTTGACAAATTGCCGTCATCGCCTGAACTAAATCAGAATAATGTGGATATTGAACAATCATTGAGATAGCATTACTTGCTGCTTTCTGCTCACAAAAAGCATGATCTATTAAAATCTCTTCAATGTTTTCTTCAACAATATTTACCCATCTCGGGTCGGTTGCCATTTTTAAGCCAAGCATATTTTTTTGAGTACAAAGTTAGATTGAAACTAACAAAGTGAGTATCCTCCTAGATTAATTCAAAAGCGAAGAAACCTTTTATTTTTTCACAACTAATTTCAAACGTTTTTCATCTATTTGAATCGTGTAAACACCAGAGGAAACGCTTTCTAGGTTGATCTCTTGATTTTCAACTACAATTTTTCCAGTTTTAACCAACTGACCTTTGTAATCGTGAATGAAGAACTCACTTGAAATTGGTGCATTTTTCAAAGAAATCGTTCCTTCTGTTGGATTAGGATAAACAGAAATGTTGTTAGTATTATTTTCATTTAACCCAGAACATTGCTCAACAATGATAATAAGGTTAGTAAATCCTCCACATCCGTTTCCGTCAATGAATTCAGCTGTGATTTCATTCAATCCAATTGTTGCAACTGAAGGGTCAAAAGTTAGATTACTAACGCCTGTTCCTGAAACGGTGGAATTTGCTGGACTAACAGTTAAATAAACAAGACCTTGATTATCGCAAACAGTATTGTCTGAATCTAAAGACTCCAAAGTCACAGTAGGATTTGCATTTACTATAATTGTTTGTGAAATACTATTTGTTCCAGCGCTATTTGTAACCGTTAATTCAACAGTGTAAGTACCTGCTGTAGAATAAGAGTGACTTGGGTTTTGTTGGTTAGATGTGTAGCCATCTCCAAAATTCCATGTCCAATTTGTAGGAATGTTTGTTGAAAAATCAGTGAAAGTGATGTTGTTTCCAATACAAGTATTAGAAGTGGTTGGTTGGAAGGAAGCAACGGGCGCAGTTGGTGCTCCACCTTCGTTATAGAAAATTTTAAAGTCGTCAAAATAGAATCCATCTGCATTTGTTCCACCGTCAGCTCTCAGTTGAAAACGAACTTTAATTTGCTGACCTAAATAATCACTTAAATTGATTTCTTCGAGTACCCAATTCGTTTGAACTCCTTCATAAACTGGTTGATTATTTGGTTGTACACTTCCATTCGCACTTGTACCAGTAACCGTATAATTCCCACATTGTCCAATCCATGTTGCACCATTATCTGTAGATACTTGAAATTGCGTAAAATCATAATCTGCTTCTATGTTCCATTTTGCATAAAAAGAAATTTGAGCAGCAGTTGCGTTCGTCAAATCAATCGTTGGAACATAGGTAAAAGTTCTGTTTGCGTTGTTACTATAATTTCCAGTTGGTGTATCTGTAAAAGATTTTGTGGCTGAAACAAAAGTTGAAGTCGTTGTTCCCCAATTTCCTGTCCAATTGGTTGTTGCAGTTGCGTCCTCTAATGTTTGTAAGGTTACAGAACCATAAGTTTTTATGATTGTATCTTTTTTCACCCATAAACCATTGTCTGTTTTAAGAATATACTTGATTTGATCGCCGAATTGAATTGACTGATTTAAAGTGTAAGATATTGAACCAGTTGAGGTTTGTTGTAAATTTAGGTTGTAAACTATTGGATTCCCAACAGTTGCAATATTTAATAAAGGTTCGATGGAAACAGTAACAGAACCTGCCTCACGTCCTAATCGTTTGATAGAATGGTTGAAATTACCAGAAAGTGTTGCTATTGTTGAAGCATCTGTATCAGTTACAACATTATAATTACGAGCAATATGTGCTAAAACTAAATTTGGGAAAACCATTTCAGCACAGGTTGGAATTATTTCTGCTTGTGGTTGCCAAAAAGCTGTTCCTACCTCTGGAGTATGAGCGAAAATTGTGTCTTTTTGACCAACGCCAATATCAACTTTATACATGTAATCATCAGAATCTCCAGATGCTGGATATAAACCTGAACTTTTAATTGCTGAATATCCGTTAAACTGAACCATGTGGTTCGTGTAATCTTGAAAATAGTCATGGTGTTCCGCAAATTCAGCTGTTGTAGTTCCTATAGGGAAAAGAATATCTTCTGCAAACGTGTGTGCATTAAATGCAGAAACGAAATTGTGATTTTGTACCAACCAACGCATTGCTTGTGTTTCAGGCTCTGAAAAAGGCGCAGTTCCTCTGTAGGTGTCATTGCTTTGTGTGGCACTTGTTCCTGTTGTTCCCCAGCCGTAAGAATAGTTTCTGTTTAAGTCAACACCATAAGATCCTCCGCTATTCAATCTTCTGTTCTTACGCCACATTCCACCACCTGTTGGGTTGGTTGTTTCGTTGTGAATATAACCATCTGGATTAATACAAGGAACGAAGAAAAGTTGTGTATTATTCACCAAATAAGTTACTTCATCGTTTGTACCATAATTCTCAAGTACATACCACATAAAAAAGATTGTTTCCATCAATGACATAGGTTCGCGTGCGTGATGAATTGCAGTATATAAAATTTTAGGTTCGTTTTCGTTAGTGGTAGGATTATCAGAAATTTTAACGTGATAAATGGGACGATTATTAGCTGTAACAAATGTTGAAATCGCTGCTTTTTGAGTGATTAAGTTGGGGTACTGAGCAAACATATCATCCAATTCAGCTAACATTTCATTGTATTTTAAGTAACCTCCCATTGTTCCTAAATTGAAATTAGAAGGAGTAACTGGATTAAACCCAGTTGAACCACCTCCTGTACCTGAGCAAGTTGCATTTTTTACACTGTGTTCAGCTTCAGGATTGTTTAAAATATTGACATAATAGGCTTGTACATCTGGAATCAAAATTTCGTAATCAAATTCATAATCTTGCATGATTTGAATTTCTTCTTTTGAAAAGTCAGAGATGAAAAAATGTCCCTCTTTTTTTATACCATGATCAATAGTAACACCAAGTTGGCCAAGTTGATATAAATCTTCAGCAGTACCAAACACTTTCACGCGTGAATAATCTTGTGCAATAGAAATAGTAGAAACTAAAAGAGAAAATAGGAGAATAAAACGTTTCATAGTTTAAATTTAGAAGTACAAATTAAAGAAAAATAGTTGAAAGGCAAAACTTATTATTGCTTTGTATAAAAACAATTTTCATGCTCTGTTATTCAAGTCTTCCATTTAACTATAAATCACACAATAATTGTTTTTTATTTTTTACGGTCAACCCCTGAAATTCTTCCTTTCCAAACAGGTTTAAAAAATGGTAATAGAATCAATATAAGCACATTATAAAACGGAAAAACAAGTTGGTAAATTGGAATAATCCACCATGCTGTCATTCGATTGAAGCGATAAAAAAAAGGTAAAAACAATAGCATATCAATGCTTATTTTGAATGCAAAGGTTAGTCCTGC
>JBILQY010000156.1:0-6034 GCA_044372955.1 Crocinitomicaceae bacterium
GTTGCAGTTGCTCCTGGATCTGTATAGGTTGAACCAACGTTGATTGTAGTATCCGCAGCACCAATAATACTGATTGTTGGAACATAAAGACAAGATGCATCGTCCTTTTTAGCTTTTGAATTATAGTTTGTAGCAGTAGCATCTGTACAACCTTTTTTCTTACAACCTGTGAATGTCATTGCGCCAATAGTGGCAACAGATAATAAAATAAGTGTCTTTTTCATGGATTAATTTTTTTTCAAATGTAATGAATTTAATTAAAAAAAGCGAAGCTCCTAAGAACTTCGCTTTTAACCAACCAAACGATATGCGCTTAGTCTTGCAAAATCTGATCAATTACTTCAGGTTTGCTGAGCGCGTCTTTGATTTTTTTCTCTAATTCTTCACACAATTCTGGATTGTCGTGTAGAATAGATTTAATTGAATCTCTACCTTGTCCAAGACGAGTTTCTCCATAAGAGAACCATGAACCACTTTTCTTTAAGATGTTAAGTTCTACGCCAAGGTCTATAATTTCTCCAATCTTAGAAATTCCTTCTCCATACATAATATCGAATTCAGCTTTTCTAAATGGTGGAGCTACTTTATTTTTTACCACTTTAACTTTTACTCTATTTCCTGAAATTTCTTCACCATCTTTAATTTGAGCTGCTTTTCGAATATCAATTCTTATAGAAGAATAAAATTTCAAGGCATTTCCACCAGTTGTTGTTTCAGGATTTCCGAACATTACACCAATTTTATCTCTTAATTGGTTGATGAAAATACAGCAGCATCCTGCTTTATTGATTGATCCCGTTAGTTTTCTTAAAGCTTTTGACATCAAACGAGCTTGTAAACCCATTTGTGAATCTCCCATTTCGCCTTCAATTTCTGCTTTTGGAGTCAATGCAGCAACTGAGTCAATTACGATTAAATCAATTGCTCCTGAACGAATTAAGTTATCTGCAATTTCTAAGGCTTGTTCACCATTGTCTGGTTGTGAAATCAATAGATTTGCTACATCAACGCCTAATTTTTGTGCGTAGAATTGATCGAATGCGTGTTCTGCATCAATGAATGCTGCAATCCCACCACTTTTTTGTGCTTCTGCAATTGCATGAATTGCCAAGGTTGTTTTTCCTGAAGATTCAGGTCCATATATTTCAATGACTCTTCCTTTTGGAAATCCTCCAACGCCTAAAGCGATGTCTAGTGAGATAGATCCTGTAGAAATAACATCAACTTTTTCAACAGGTGCGTCACCTAATTTCATAACAGAGCCTTTACCGTATGCTTTGTCTAATTTCTCCATTGTTAATTGGAGCGCTTTTAATTTCTCAGCGTTAACTTCTTTTGCTGCGTTTGCTTCTTTTGCTGCCATATCGTTTGTTGTTGTGAGTGGTTAACTCGGGTTATTATTTGTTTTGGTTGTTGCAAATGTATAGTGGGATAAACGTAATCTATTTATGTTCAACTAAGAAATTCCAAATTCTTTTAAAATTTCTTCCACGTGGTTTTTAGTATTAGGTTTTTCAATCGAAGAAATAAGTTTACCTTCCTCATTGAATAAAAATGTAGTGCGATGTATTCCATCATAAACTTTACCCATAAATTTCTTTTCTCCCCAAACTCCAAAAAGATTAATTACGTCTTTTGATTCGTCAAGGATTAAAGAAAAGGGTAGTTCATATTTTGTAGCGAAACTTTGATGAGATTTTAAAGAATCAGCACTAACACCCAAAATTTCAATTTTGTTTGCGAGTAGCGTTTCGTAATTGTCACGAATGTTACATGCTTGTGCTGTACACCCAGGTGTATTGTCCTTTGGGTAAAAGTAAACAACTAATTTTTTACCAATTAAATCAGATGAATTGATTGATTTGCCATTTTGGTCAGTTGTACTGAAATTAGGAAGCTGATTTCCAAGTTTTAATTTTTCCATGTCGTTTAAATTATAATCGTTTATTGGTTTAGTTTCTAATCAAAGGTAAAAACAAAAATCAATAAAAAAACAAAAAATGAAAAAAATAGTTTGAAAATGTTTTTCTTTCCTTTTATTTCTTCGTGATTTTACTCAATAAAACAGTCCAATTAATGATTAAAATTAATCCACCGATTGGTGTGATAGGTCCGATGAAAGCTTTGTTCCAATTAAAAACATTTGCTATACTTAATAGGTAAATTGAACCGCTAAATAAAAGAATTGCAATGATGGAAAACAGATAAAAGTTGGAAAGTTCAAAATTTAATTTATCCGCATTCAATCCAACAATTAATAGCGCCAAAGATTGAAAAAATTGATATCGAACCCCAACTTCAAAGGAAGCCAACTGTTCAGAATTTAAATATTCTTTGAGTCCATGTGCGCCAAATGCGCCTAAAATGATGGCAGTAATAAATAAAATTAATGCGCCAATTACAATTCTTTTGTTCATAATGCAAAGTTGTGAAAAAAGATATGAAGTCAAAATCTTATCTTTGTTTTTATGAAGCGTTTTCTACACTTATTTTTAGTTTTAATTTTACTTTCATGCAAAGAAGAAAAGGAAAATCCTTCACCAGAATCGATTGATTATTATCAATTTCAAAAGATTGATTTATCCAAATACGATATTCCTGCAAGTATTTATGTGCCTGATGCAAGTGCTGGTATAGGTGCCTCTTTTAAACCTTTTGTCGAGCATGAAGTTGGGGATTACAAATGGAAGATTAAGGTAGGTAGATATTTCACAATTAACATTGAAGATTATGGTGATTTTAACTATTTGTTTGAAGAAAAGAAAAAGCTAATCAAGGAAAGCAAGGTTTACAGAACCAAAATCATCAAGGAGGAACAATCAATTTTGGTTTATCAACAAACATTAAAAGAAGAAATCGGTTTAAAAAGGAACAATACCTATCACATATATGCAGTGGTAAAACTAGATGATGTTTATTATCAAGTTATGAATAGCGAAAGTGGTAATAGTAAAAAAGAAATCGATTTTATGTTTAAATCAATTAAGTCAATCAAAAAAAACAATTAAAAAATGCAAATAACAAGAGACGAGATTCTAAAAGTGCTTGGAAATATCACCGAGCCAGATTTAAAAAAAGATATTGTAAGTTTAAATTTAATTGAAGATTTAGAATTTTCAGAGCAAGAAATTAAGTTAACGGTCTCGCTTTCTAATCCAGCTTTACATGCCCGTAAACGGATGCAAGAAGCAGTAGAATTTAATTTAAAACGTTTTTTTGGTCAAAACATCGTTGTTGAATGTACAGTTAAAGGACTGAACAATGAAAATAAAAAAGCGCGAAGAAAGGTTCTTCCAGATGTAAAAAATATTATTGCGATTGCTTCTGGTAAAGGAGGAGTTGGTAAATCAACTGTAACGGCAAATATCGCAGGTGGACTTTTGAAAGCTGGCTTTTCTGTTGGAATAGTTGATGCAGATATTTATGGCCCTTCCATGCCGACAATGTTTGATGTTGTAAACGAACGTCCAACTATGGCTGAAGTTGATGGAAAAAGTCTGATTAATCCAGTTGAAAGCAATGGAGTAAAGTTGCTATCGATTGGTTTTTTCACAGATCAAGATAATGCAGTTGTTTGGCGCGGACCAATGGCAGCAAAAGCACTGACTCAAATGTTAACGGATGCTAATTGGGGGACATTGGACTATTTATTGATTGATTTACCTCCTGGTACGGGAGATATTCATTTGTCTTTAGTGCAAACTGTGCCATTAGATGGAGTAGTGATTGTCAGTACGCCACAAGAGGTTGCGCTTGCAGATGCAAGAAGAGGAGTAAACATGTTTAAAATGGATACGATTAAAGTTCCAATTGTCGGAATCGTAGAAAACATGGCGTATTTTACACCAGCTGAATTACCAGATAATAAGTACTATATTTTCGGACGAGATGGTGCTAAGAATTTAGCTGAGGGAATGAAAGTTCCATTTTTGGGCGCAATTCCTTTGGTGCAAAGTGTTTGCGAAGCTGGAGATTCTGGCAAACCAGCTGTTTTTCAAGAAAACACACCAATTGCTAAAGCATTTGAGGATTTAGTTAATACCTTTGTCAATCAATTGAATACACTTAAAGAAACAAGTAATTAATTATGGCGACTATTGATAAAGAAGGAATTACGACTAAAGTGATTGAAGCAATGGATCAATTGCGGCCCTTTCTTCATGCAGACGGCGGAGACATGGAATTGGTAGAAATTACTGATGACGCAACAGTTCGTGTGCGATTAATGGGAGCTTGTAGTGATTGTTCAATGAGTTTTATGACCCTAAAAGCAGGGTTAGAAGACGCATTAAAATTAGTTGCTCCTGAAGTTAAAGCGGTTGAATCAGTTTAATTTTTTAGATGAAAATAAAACTAATCGTTGTTGGTAAATCTGCTTTTGACTTTGTAAAAGAAGGAGAGGATGTTTATGAAAAACGATTAGCTCATTATTTGCCATTTGAGAAAATTGTTCTGCCGGATATTAAAAACCCTAAAAATCTTTCAGTTGAAGAGTTGAAGAAAAAAGAGGGAGAATTGATTTTATCCAAAATATCAAATCAAGACTTTTTGGTTTTAATGGATGAGAATGGTTCAAATTTTTCGTCGGTGAAATTTTCAGAATGGATTAATCAAAAAGTGAATGAAGGAATTCGCTCCATGGTTTTTGTAATAGGTGGTGCTTTTGGATTTTCTAAGGAAGTCTTTGAGCGAGCAAATCAGAAAATTTCTTTATCAAAAATGACCTTTTCACATCAATTGGTTCGTGTAATTTTTTTAGAACAGTTGTATAGAGCACAAACAATTTTGAAGGGAGAGCCATATCATCATGAATAGTAAAAAATTATTTTAATAGTTTGATTTCACAATATCTTTCCTTCCTTGACATTTTTGCTACCATTATATGGTTGGTCATTTTGTCAGTTGTAGTTAATAATCAAGCTAATAAAATTACTAATCTCGAGATAAAACCTTATTATGTTAGAAATTTTTATATTAAAGTTTTATATGGAATAAGTTTCACGGTTATTTATTTAACAATAATGGGAGGGGGAGATACGCAAGCATATTGGGATGGTGCGGTTGTATTAAATAAGTTGTTTTTTAAATCGCCAAGTTTATATTTTGATGCCATTTCGAGTCTTCCTTCAGATGAAAACAGGTTAATTCATTTTAGCATTGAAACGGGCTTTCCACCGGGTTGGATTTATCGCGAACCCCAAGGTTGGTTTGTTTCTCAAATAACATCAGTTATATCCTTAGTCTCATTTCGGTCTTTATTTGCAACCATAGTTATTTTTTCTTATTTCGTTTCAAGAGCAACTTGGAAAATTTTCGAATTAGTTTGTAAATTAAATCTCCATTCTATTAGAGTTGCTGCTTGGTGTATGTTATTTGTTCCTTCTGTAGGTTTTTGGTGTTCGGGTGTCACAAAAGACACTTTTATTTACATTTCAATTCTGAATATATTATATTATGTTTTAGACCTTTTAATCATTAAAAGTAAATTTAAGATAAAACATGTTATTGGGATACTATTTTTTATATTTCTTATAAGTCAAATTAGATCTTTTGCTTTGGCAGCTACATTTGTTCCCCTTTTGGCTGCATTTGGAATTAGATTAACAAAAAGATTTGGAACGAATATCTTCGCCAAAACAATTATGAGATTAATGATTATTGGAATTGGAGCATTTGGTTTCATAACTCTTTTTTCTTCAAGTTTTGTTTCTGAATTGGCTCAAGAGGCAGCAGTTGTTCAAGGTGATTTTAAAAACAATGAAACTTACACCGGAAAAAAATATGATATTGGTGTTGTAGATGGTACGCCTGCCGGTATGATTCGACTTTTCCCAATATCTGTTTTTTATGGAATTTATAAGCCTTTTATCTATGAATCACTTTCTCCAACTTTGATTCTGAATGGTTTAGAAAATACTATATTGGTATTAATGACACTTAATTTCCTTTTTGTAGGTAATGTTTTTAAAAAGATAAAGCGAGTCAGGTCAAATGAATTTTTAATTTTTGCTTTTGTTTTTGTATTATTAATAGG
>JBILQY010000158.1:0-6032 GCA_044372955.1 Crocinitomicaceae bacterium
GATATGAGTAATAGTAGTGAAGAATTTATTGTTAAACATTTTGTCAACCATCCTAATGAAATGCCTGAAAGTTGGAAAGCCCTTGAGGTATTGACTTTAGGTACTTTATCTAAATTATATAGCAATTTAAAACATCAGCTTCCTGAAAAGAATAAAATAGCAGCTGAATTTGGTTTAAACAATCAGAAATACTTAGTAAGTTGGTTATTAACAATAACTGTTTTGAGAAATATTATTGCCCATCATAGTAGATTATGGAATAGAGTTATAATCAATAAATATGACTGGCCACCAACTTCTCCTAAGCCCATTTTGAGTTACATTCCAAACAATCTTCAAAGAAGAAAGATTTTCCCAATTTTATCTGCTATAATTTATATGAATAATGAAATTAGTCCTGGTCACAATATTAAAGATGAACTAAAAACTCTATTTACTCAATTTCCCAATACACAATTAAATAAAATGGGATTTCCTGCTAATTGGCAAAATGAACCTCTTTGGAAATAACAAATGGCTAAGCAACCTGAACAAATACTTGAAGAACAAACCAAAATTGCCAATTTCCTTTCTGCAATTGACGAAAAGATAAATCGCACACAAAACCAAATTACTCAAACAGAAAATTGGAAAGGGGATTGTTACAGCAATTATTTTGTTAAGTTTAAAATCAAATAATTGATATGAATTTTGAGGTTTATTGTGATGAAAGTGGTTTAGAAGCTTTAATAAAGAAAGAGGCTCATTTATATACTGCCATTGGTGGCATTTGGATGCCTGCTGAGTACAGACCTATTTTTAAGAAGCTCTTCTCTTCCATAAAACAAAAGCATAATGTTTATGGAGAATTAAAATGGAATAAAGTTTCCCCTAAGTTTTTTACCCTTTATAAGGAAATACTTGATTACTTTTTTCAAACGGAGCAATTACGCTTTAGAGTTATTCTTATCGAATCTCAAAAAGTTGACAACTATAAATTCAACAATAAAGATGCAGAGTTAGGTTTTTATAAGTTTTACTATCAATTGATTCATCATTGGATTTTTGACAACAACAAATACGATATTTTTTTAGACCTTAAAGAAAACAGAAACAAGGGTAGATTAAATCAACTGAAAAAATATTTGGACTTAGCAAATCTTACGTCCACTATTACTCAGGTACAAGGCTTGCCCTCTG
Source organism: Crocinitomicaceae bacterium (assembly GCA_044372955.1). Classification (GTDB taxonomy): domain Bacteria; phylum Bacteroidota; class Bacteroidia; order Flavobacteriales_D; family Crocinitomicaceae; genus UBA952. The sequence goes on from JBILQY010000158.1 coordinate 1,180, forward strand.
ATGAATCTCTTGGTATTCAATTAGCAGATATATTAACCGGCTTAGCAAATGCAAAATTTAATTGTGAGATAACGGGTGCTGCAAAAATTGGATTGATTGAATACGTTGAAAACACTTATTTAGGCAATGACATTAGTCCGACTCCCAAATGGGAAGAAAAATTTAATGTATTCAAAATTAATCTGAAAGGTGGTTGGTGATGACTTATAAGAAATTAAAACCACATTTGATTCCCGAAGAATTAAGAGAAACAGAAATGCGAACCCTTTGGAGGGAAACTTATTGCCTATCTGAAATTATTACTTTTGATAATGTTAATGTGAAGTTTTACGAGGATATGTTTGATCATTGTTTTTTTGAAAGTGAAAACAGAAAAAAAAATGACAAATCAATTTTATCGTTGAATAGACTCGAAAAAATGCTTTGGATTAAGGATACCTTACAAGATCCAAGTGCTATTTTAAAAAAAGGATGGGACAACAAAGAGAAAGATTATTTTACAGATAGAAGAGTTGCTATTGTAAAAGGTAACTATGTTGTTGTAATAAGATTTACAGGATTTCTCAAAGCTAAATTAGTTACTGCTTATGAAAAAAATGACATTGAAAACATCTTGCAAGGCCCTGATTTTGAAAAGACTAAACCCTATTTTGGAAACGATAGAGCATAAAAAAAACGTTGATTCGGGTTCAACGTTTAAGACCTTTGTAGATTCCCTACCAAGGGTAAAGAACACATCAAAGATATACAATTATTTAAGTTTATCAACAATCATTCATCTTTCTTAACATTTTTTTTCAATGGCTAAACAACCTGAACAAATACTCGAAGAACAATTGGTAGTCCAACTTCAAAAGTTGAATTATGGATTGGTGCAATTAAAAGACGAAAAAGACTTAATATCAAATCTTAAATCTCAACTCGAAAAACACAATAACATAACCTTTACAGATAAAGAATTTGAAAGAGTACTCAATATTTTAAGTAAAGGTTCAGTATTTGAAAAAGCCAAAACACTAAGAGAAAAACAGCACATTGTCAAAGAAAATGGCGATAACCTTTATTTTGAATTTATCAATTCAGAACACTGGTGTCAAAATCAATTCCAAGTAACCCACCAATTAACAATGGAGGGTTCTTACAAAAATAGATACGATGTCACACTATTAATTAACGGTCTTCCTATGGTTCAAATAGAACTAAAAAGAAGAGGTCTTGAATTAAAAGAAGCGTTCAATCAAATCAACCGTTATCAGCGCCATTCATTCGGGGCTAATGCTGCATTGTTCCAATACATTCAACTATTTGTAATTAGTAATGGCGTAAATACAAAATACTACGCAAACAACAGACACCAATCATTCAAACAAACATTCTATTGGACAGATAAAGAAAACAATCGCTTAACCAATATTTTAAACGGCTTCACAACAGATTTTTTAGAACCTTGTAACATATCAAAAATGATATGCAAATACATAGTTTTAAACGAAACTCATAAGATTCTAATGGTCTTGCGTCCATATCAATATTATGCCGTAGAATCATTAATCGATACTGTAAAAAACACTAACAAAAACGGTTATATCTGGCACACTACAGGTTCAGGTAAAACACTAACATCATTCAAAGCAAGTCAGATATTAATGAACTTGCCCCAAGTTAAAAAGGTGGTTTTTGTAGTTGATAGAAAAGATTTAGATTACCAAACAACCAAAGAATTCAATAGCTTCAGTAAAGGTAGCATTGACGGAACAGACAACACAAATGCATTAGTCAATCAATTTGCTGACGACACTAAATTAATTGTAACTACCATTCAAAAATTAAACACTGCTATAAGCAAAAAGCAGTATTTAGCAAGAATGGACAAATTAAAAGATGAACGAATTGTTTTCATTTTTGATGAATGTCACCGTTCACAATTTGGAGAAACCCACGCAAGAATAAAATCATTCTTCAATAACACCCAATTATTCGGTTTCACAGGAACGCCAATATTTGCTGATAATGCAGTAAAAAACGAATTAGGTAAACGCACAACTAAAGAACTATTTGGAGAGTGTTTACACAAGTACGTTATCACCGATGCAATCAAAGATGAAAATGTATTAAAGTTCTCTGTAGAATATGTAGGTCGTTACAGACAGAAAGAAACGGCAACAGAAATAGATATTGAAGTTGAAGACATTGATGTAAAGGAATTAATGGATTCTCCAATCCGCTTAGAAAAAATAACCGATTACATTATTGCCAACCACAACCGTAAAACGCACAGCAGAGAGTTTACTGCAATGTTTTGTGTAAGTAGTGTTGATGCGCTTATAAAGTATTACGAGTTATTTCAATCAAAAAAATTAGCAGGTCAACACAACCTCAAAATAGCTACCATATTCAGTTACGGTACAAATGAAGAAGACAAAGATGCAAATGGGATGATGGCTTCTGATTTTGAAGAAGAACAAACTTTCGGAATGGCAGCAGAACCAAAATCAGCTTATGGCATTAACGCACATTCCAGAGAAAAATTAGATCAATTTATTGGAGATTACAACCAAATGTTCGGCTCCAAATTCTCAACAAAAGACTCAACATTATTCTATAATTATTACAACGACATTTCTAAAAAAGTAAAAGAAAAGAACATTGATATTTTGCTTGTTGTCAATATGTTTTTAACTGGATTTGATAGTCCTTCATTAAATACTTTGTACGTTGATAAGAATTTGAAATACCACGGTTTAATACAAGCATATTCACGCACAAACCGTATTCTAAACGACTTAAAATCACAAGGCAACATTGTAGTCTTTAGAAACTTAAAATTCCTTACAGACCAAGCAATTGCCCTATTCTCCAACAAGGATGCGAAAGACATTATCATTATGCAACCTTATGAAGATTATGTCAAAAAATTCAACGATGCATTCAAGTCATTATTAGAAATCACTCCAACAGTTGACAGTGTAAACGATTTACGTAATGAAGAAGAAGAGTTAGAATTTATAAAAGCATTTCGTGAATTAATGCGCATCAAAAACGTATTAAACACATTCTCAGATTTTGAATTGGAAGACCTTGATATGGAGGAACAACAATTCGAAGATTACAAAAGCAAGTACTTAGACCTCTACGAGAAAGTTAAACCAGGTGTAGCAAAAGAAAAAGTATCAATTCTTGAAGATGTAGATTTTGAATTAGAATTAATCCACCGTGATGAAATTAATGTCACTTACATATTGAAATTATTGGCTAATCTAAAAAATGCAGAAGAAGGAGATAAAGCCAAAAAACAAAAAGAGATAATCGATTTACTAACAGGAGAAGCCAACCTAAGAAGTAAAAGAGAATTAATAGAACGCTTCATTTTAGAAAGCCTTCCACAAATCGAAGATACTGACACATTGCCTGATAAGTTTGAAAAATTCTGGAATGAAGAACAAGTAAAAGCATTCAAACTACTTGTAGAAGAAGAAAACCTTTCCGAAGAAAAAACAGAACTACTCATTGAAAACTATCTATTTGCAGAACGTGAACCACTCCGAGAAGAAATCATAGAACTAATTGAAGGAGAAAAACCCACCATCCTAAAACGCAAATCCGTAGGTGACAGAATCCTCAACAGAATCATTGCTTTCGTTGATACCTTTGTGAATGGGTTTAATAAGGTGGCCTGATTAGTTTTGCAATGTTAAACTTCGAAATAACAGCAACGACAAAGATGCCTCATTTGCTTTCAGCGCTACTTTGTGGTCTGTCCATTAAACAAAAATTTGAGTTATAATCGGAGCAAGTGAGAGCTTTTTAAGTGAATTTTAGAAAAAACCTTTCATCTGATTATTAAAAAATCTAACCAAGGAACTGAATATTAGTATGTTTGAGTTTTTATCTGCGATGCTACTCCGTGGTCAGTAGCCCCTAGTTAGATTTTACAAGGGAATATTTCCCATCCACCAATTTATAGCGTTCTTTCGTCCATTTCTTGAATTTTAATAATTTTAAAAAAAAATACAATGACAGGATTCATATTTGGAGATATTGTTGGTTCGGTTTATGAAAATCGAGGTCATACTCCTTTCCCTGAATTTGAACTGTTTCATATGTATGCAAAATTTACAGATGATACTGTTCTCAGCATAGCTACTGCCGAAGCGTTATTGAATTCAACTGATTTTAAAGATGCTTATTTGAAATGGGGAAGAAAATATCCTGCTGCAGGTTATGGTGGAAGTTTTACAAATTGGTTAGCATCATCCTCTCCACAACCATATTATAGTTTTGGGAACGGTTCTGCCATGCGCTCAGGACCTATTGGTTGGTTTTCAGAATCTATAGAAGAATGCCTTCAACTTGCGAAATCAAGTGCAGAAGTAACACACAATCACCCTGAAGGAATAAAAGGTGCGCAAGCAGTAGCAATTGCCGTTTTTCTAGCAAGAAATGGTCATTCAAAATCGGAAATAAAGAAATTTATTGAGGAAACTTTTCAATATTCGTTGACTAGAACCTTAGTTGAAATAATGCCCAATTATTCATTTCAAATAGCTTGTCAAGATTCTGTTCCAGAGGCGATTATTTGTTTTTTAGAAAGTGAATCAACAGAAGATGCGATTCGCAAAGCGGTCATGTTGAATGGTGATACCGACACGCAAGCTTGCATCGCTGGCGGAATTGCTGAAGCTTTTTATCGCGATATTTCTTCATCGACAGAATTACAAATAAATGCATATTTAACGGAAGAAATGAAGATTGTTTTGGGTGCTTTTAAATTAAGTTGCTTTATATAATTTGATACTCCCAACCATTATCCTTCAATTCAATTGCACCTGTCAAACTAATGAGCAGATTGTTTT
>JBILQY010000157.1:0-6032 GCA_044372955.1 Crocinitomicaceae bacterium
TTTAATGTCTGGAGAATAAGATCTACAAATACCATCATGATACCAGCCAGCTCCATTATAATACAATCCGGTTAGTCCAATACCTAGTTCTAAATGACTATTTCTTTTTCCTAAAATTAAACGATAAGCAAGCGGAGAACCAAAATAGTTTCCATTCCCTGCATTAAAAAATGAATGTCCGAATAACATATCTCTTTCTTCTTTTCTCGTTGTAAATCCAATTGATAAAGATTGAGAAACAAAGTCATTAACTTCAAACATTCGTTCGTAGTTGATAGACCAAAGAGCTCCTTGTCCTAATAATTCTGCATAAATTGTATTCTTTTTCATACTTGTTTCAAGTTGTTGCGAAAAACTTAGAAATGAAAAGCCGAAAAAAATAAGTGATAAGAATATACGCATAAATTCAATTTTGGAAATCTAAATTAAACAAAAAATCCCGACTCTAAAAATAGAATCGGGATTTGTATCTTTTTTAACTGGTTGATTAGATGTTAAATGCAGCTTTCACTTTATCAACGAAATCTAATTTTTCCCAAGTAAACAATTCAACTTCTTTAGAAACTGTAGTTCCGTCTGGAGCTTTAAAAGTTTTAGTTACCACTTCATTTTTACGACCCATGTGACCGTAAGCAGCAGTTTCTTGGTAAATTGGATTACGTAATTTCAAACGTTGCTCGATAAAGTAAGGACGCATGTCAAAAATCTCGCTTAAAACTTCAGCAATTTCTCCATCTGTTTTGTCCACTTTTGAAGTTCCGTAAGTATTTACGTATAAACCACAAGGTTTTGCTACACCAATAGCGTAAGAAACTTGTACCAAGATTTCATCACACAATCCAGCTGCAACTGCATTTTTCGCCATGTGACGAGTTGCATAAGCAGCAGAACGGTCAACTTTTGAAGGATCTTTTCCAGAGAATGCACCACCACCATGAGCTCCTTTTCCACCGTAAGTATCTACGATGATTTTACGACCCGTCAAACCTGTATCTCCGTGTGGTCCACCGATTACAAATTTCCCTGTTGGGTTGATATGGTAAGTAATTGCATCGTTAAATAATGCTTGTAATTCTGGTTTCAATTTCGCTTTCACACGAGGAATTACGATTTCAACGATGTCTTTTTTGATTTTCGCTAACATTTCTGGTTCAGCAGCAAAATCGTCGTGTTGTGTTGAAACAACGATTGTATCAATTCTTTGTGGAACATTATCATCAGAATACTCAATTGTTACTTGAGATTTCGCATCTGGTCGTAAGTAAGGAATTAAATTTCCCTCGTTGTTGCGAATATAAGACAATTCTTGTAAGATTTTATGCGCTAAATCTAAAGCCAAAGGCATATAATTGTCAGTTTCTTTAGTAGCATAACCAAACATCATTCCTTGGTCACCTGCTCCTTGATCTTCAGGGTTGGTTCTTTCAACTCCTTGATTAATATCAGAAGATTGTTCGTGAATTGCAGAGAAAATTCCACAAGAATTAGCATCAAACATATATTCAGACTTCGTGTAGCCAATTTGACGAATTGTTTCACGTGCAATTGCTTGAACATCTAAGTAAGATTTTGATTTTACTTCTCCAGCTAAAACAACTTGCCCTGTAGTTACTAAGGTTTCACAAGCTACTTTTGAAGTAGGGTCAAAAGCCATAAAATTATCGATCAACGCATCTGAAATTTGGTCGGAAACTTTATCCGGATGTCCTTCAGAAACGGACTCAGAAGTAAATAGATATGCCATTATAAAATATTTTAGGTGCGAATTTAATAATTTAATAAGAATCTGAATTCAATTAATCTTAAAATCACCTATTTAAAACATAAAAAAAGCTCATTTTATATTGAAAATGAGCCTTTTTGTTAATTGTTTCAACTACTAATCGCAGTAAATTGATTTATATTCTTTTTGGTATTTTGCCAAAATTTTCTTGCGTTTTAATTTCAATGTTGGTGTTAATTCGTCACCATCAATTGAAAATTCTTTTGGCAATAAAACAAACTTTTTGATTTGCTCCCAATTTCCGTATTCTTTATTCAAGGTGCTAACTTCTTGGTTGATTCGTTCGTGAAGTTTTGGGTGAGCAGCAATTTCTTCATTCGAAAGTTTTTCAAAATCCAATCCCTTTCTAGTTGCCCATTCTTTTACAAATGCAAAACTTGGAACAATTAACGCGCTAGGGAATTTTTCACCTTCACCAATTACCATTATTTGTTCGATGAAACGAGATTCTTTGAATTTATTTTCCATTCCTTGTGGTGCGATGTATTTACCTCCAGAAGTTTTAAAGATTTCTTTTTTACGATCCGTAATTTTTAAGAATTTACCTTCTTGGAAAATACCAATATCTCCTGTATGGAACCAACCTTCACTGTCAATAACTTCAGCTGTTGCTTCTGGGTTTTTATAATAACCCATCATTACGTTTGGACCTTTAACAAGAATTTCTCCATCTTCTGCAATTTTCACTTGAACTCCATCAATTAAAGCACCAACAGTTCCGATACGTATTCCTTTGTCAAATGAGTTTACAGATACAACTGGTGAAGTTTCTGTTAATCCATACCCTTCTAAAATTGGAATATCAGCAGCCAAGAAAATACGTGCTAAACGCGGTTGTAATGCAGCACTTCCCGATGCAATTGCACGAACCTTTCCACCAAGTGCTTCTTGCCATTTTGAGAAAATTAATTTACGAGCAATTTTTAGCTTGAAATGATACCAACCAGATTTGCCAACTACATCAAATTCTTCCGCTAGATCAACAGCCCAGAAAAACAACTTGCGTTTAATTCCTGTCAAATCATCTCCCTTAGCCATGATTTTGTCAAATACTTTTTCAATCAATCGAGGAACAGCGCTGAAAACATCAGGTTGAACTTCGCGAATATTGTCACCAATCGTATCCATTGATTCTGCGAAATAAATCGAACATCCTATATACATGTATAGGTAGTGTAACATTCGTTCGTAAATGTGGCAAACTGGAAGAAAAGTTAAAACTTTAGATGAATTATCCGCTGGAATTCGTTCTATACATGCTTCCACATTTGAAAGAATGTTTCCATGTGAAAGCATCACTCCTTTGGGCTGACCTGTCGTACCAGATGTATAAATAATGGTTACTAAATCTTGTTTTTTAACAACTGCCATCCTATCTTTTACGGCAGTTTCAGGTGTACTTTCAGCTGATTTTTCAATTACCGACCAATTCGTAAAGCCTGAAATAGTATCAAAAGTCATCAAATGTTGCAAGCTTGGAACATCGCCTTTAACATTATTCATTTTAGTAGCAAGCTCTTCATTTCCAACCACACAGATTTTAACTTCCGCATCGTTTAAAATAAAGCGATAATCATTTTCAGAAATATTTGGATAAAGAGGAACTAAAACTGCTCCTGCTTGCTGAACAGCAATATCAAAAATATTCCATTCAACGCGATTATTACTTGAAACGGCTACTCGATCGCCTGCATTAATTCCCAATGAAATTAATCCTCGAGAAATAAGTGTTGCTTTTTCTAAAAAGTCAGCTGTTTTCATTCCATCCCAATTACCATTTGTTTTGGTAACGAACATATTAGAATTGGGGTAATTTTTTAGCTGGTGATAAGGAATATCGAATAAACGTTCTGCTTGTATCATAGTTTAAATTTTAGTCTTTCGAAAATAACAATAAATTTTAAAAAGAGTCAATTTAAAAGCTAAATACTTACTATTATCTTCATTAATGTAAAAAAACTAAGTTTTTAACTAAAAAACAGGAATTAGAACTTTAGATAAAAATCAAAGCGAAAATTGTAATGATGATAACCGAAATTACATTTAATAGAAAACCAATCTTAGCCATTTGATGAATCTTAACAAGTCCTGATGAAAAAACGATTGCATTTGGCGGCGTACCAACTGGAAGCATGAATGCACAACTTGCAGCGAGCGTAAGTGGTAAACATAATTGAATAATATCGTAACCTGATTCTAGGGCAAAGGCAGCAACAATAGGAACGAAAATTGTTACTAATGCTAAATTCGACATGATTTCTGTTGCAAAAATGGCTATAGTTACAACAACTAAAACAATTGTTAGAATACTTACTTCTTTGTAAGCGCTAAAAACTTTGGTCATTTCAGTAACAACACCACCTTTTTCAAGCATTTCAGCCAAGGCTAAACCTCCACCAAAAAGCAAAAGAATTCCCCAAGGTAGTTTTTCAGTATCCTTCCATTCTAGTAAAGGTTTGTTTTCTGATTTTCCTGGAACGATAAACAATAAAATGGCTCCAAGTATTGCTGCGCTTTCATCTCTGTAGCTAAAACCAGTTGCTTGAATTATTAAATCTTTAAACGACCATAGAATGACCACAAGTCCAAAAATCCCCATCGCTCGTAATTGTTCATTCGTCCATGGTTGTTTCTCAAAATGAATTGCGTGAACATCTTTTCGTTCTTTTCCTAAACCGATATAAAAAACTAAGAAAACTACAAGTAATAAACTAATACTTAAAGGAATTCCAATTTTCATCCAATCGAAAAAAGAAATAGTAATATCAAAGTTTTGCTCTAAAATACTTGCCATTTGTGTATTAGGTGGTGAACCTACTAACGTTGCCATCCCTCCGATACTTGCAGCGTAAGCAATTGACAACATTAAAAATACAGCAAACTTTGATTTTTGTTGAGCTACGGGCATAGCATTTATTATTGCGATTGCCATTGGTAGCATCATTAAAGCCGTTGCTGTGTTAGAAATCCACATACTCAACAGACCTGTACTCATTAAAAAACCGAGTAAGATTCTCGGTTTACTGTCGCCAACAACGGAAACAATTCTTCTGGCAATTTGCTCGTGCACTTTCCATTTCTCTAAACCAAGGGCAAGGACAAATCCACCAAAAAACAAATAAACATTTCCATTTCCGTAAGCTGTTGCTAAGTCGCCAGTGTCTAAAAGTCCGAGTGGAACAGCAAGAATCAAAGGGAAAAGTGCAGTTACGTAAATGGAAATGATTTCGAAAATCCAAAAGAAAATCATTAGCCCACCAAGTGCAATTGCATTCCAAAATAATGATTTACCACCTGTTAAAAATAAAATCATTACAAAAAGGAATACTCCCAAAGTTGCGAGCATATTTTTCCAATCGAACTTAAGCATACTTATAAATTAAGCGTTAAGACCGTTTAAAGCATCAACAAAATGATCTGCTTTCTCCTCAACATCAGCCACGATTGCACGAAATTCTGCTTTTCCTCTAGCTGTTTTTATTCTTCTAATTGTTGTGTCTTGAAAAGTTGCTGCCTCGTTGATTAGGTTTTCAGTTGCATCAATTTTTGTTGCATCTGTTGCTTGAATGAAATAACATTCGTCCACTACGTCATAAACCAATTCGTTTAGACTCTTTTTTAAAATTCGCTTGTTAGCCATAATACTATTTTTTTTCAAAAATAAGGAGTAAAAGGCAGAACTACACTATTTGTCCTTTTTTAGTTGAATTTAAGCCTTAATAATGGATGTTGGAACGGAAAACAAATTGTGCCTCAAGAATGGGTGAAATCAACAGCTAAAAGAGATACAATTAATGGAAAATCAACATCTTACACCAATTGTTTTTGGTTAGATACATATCCTTTAGAAAACGTTTTTAATAAATCAGATTATTTCGCTGGAGGGTATGGAGGACAAATTGTATATGTGAATCCAGAAAACAATACTGTAATTATCCGAACAGGAACTACAGAAGTGGATGTGCATTGGGGAAGAAGTTTTTCAAAATTGTCTCATTTTCCAATGAATAAGTTGATTGACAGTCAAGAATTATACAATTCAAAACTGATTGGAACTTATAAGAACAAGTTCGGAAAAGAGATTTACATCTATGATGAAGCAGGGAAAGTTATTATGAAATGTAATGGCGAAAATTTTGAATGTCATTTAGTTCCCTCTTCTGATGTGACTTTTGAGGATAAAAAACACGGTAGAAAAGTTTTGGTTGAATTTGATAAAGATAAACTCAAAGGAGTTATTTTAGAAGAA
>JBILQY010000203.1:0-5249 GCA_044372955.1 Crocinitomicaceae bacterium
GGTAAAATTTTAGAGTCGATGATGTCACGCACCATTACTTCTGTTAAGAAACTCGTATATTCTGATGGTTTCACAACAGCAGGAACACCCGCCATTAAATTCACCGCAATTTTCTCTAACATTCCCCAAATTGGGAAGTTGAACGCATTGATATGAACCGCCACTCCTTCACGCGGAACCATAATATGATGACCGATAAATGTTCCGTTTTTTGAAAGTGGTGCTGCAACGCCATCCACGTAATAAGGCAAGTCTGGAAACTGTTTGCGCAAAGAAGCATTTGCAAATAAATTACCAATTCCTCCTTCAATATCAATCCAAGAATCCACTTTAGTAGCACCTGTCCAAGCGCTTACCTCATAATATTTGGCTTTGCGTTCCATTAAGAATAAAGCTAAAGCTTTCAACATTCTACCACGTTCTTGAAAAGTCATTTTACGCAATGCACGACCATTTTTTCTTCCATATTCAAGCACTTCTGAAAAATCAATACCAGCACTTGAAACCGTTCCGATTTGATTGCCATTGATAGCATTGTATAAATTGGTTTCTGTTCCTTGTCCGTCCACCCATTGACCTAAAACGTAATTTTGAAAGCGTTGCATAGTTCTATTTTTTTACTTCGTAAAGATAAGATAGAATTAGAAATGGATAGAAAGTAAGAGCTACTTTTTAAGGATTAACTTAAAAATGATAAGAAGAGAAGACTGCATGACTTCAAAGAAATAAATCCTTTTCCTACATTTACAAAAAATCAACTATGAAACGTTTCGGACTAATTGGTAAAACACTTTCACATTCTTTTTCTCCCACTTTTTTTGCTACTTATTTTGAGTTAAATAACATTGATGCCAGTTATGAATTGTTTGAATTAGAAAAAATAGAGGATTCTAAAGCCATTTTAAGCGACGAAATGATTTCTGGATTGAATGTAACGGTTCCATATAAAATTGAAATTATTCCTTTCTTAGATGAGTTGGATGCCGTTGCTAAAACAATTGGCGCAGTTAATGTTGTCGCATTTAGAGAAGGAAGAAAAATTGGTTTTAATTCTGATGCTTTTGGCTTTCAACAGAGTATAAAACCTTTTTTAACTTTTAAACATGAACGTGCATTGATTTTAGGAACAGGTGGATCATCTAAAGCTGTTGAGTTTGTATTCAAGCAAATTGGAATTGATGTGTTGTACATTTCACAAAATCCAGCCGGCAAGGCAAAACATTTTGCTTACGAAGAAATAAATGAGCACATGGTAAATGCTTGTAAAGTTATTGTAAACTGCACGCCAATTGGAACTTTCCCAGCAATTGATGAATGCAAACCTTTTCCTTTTCAACACTTAAGTTCCGACCATTTGGTTATTGATTTAATCTACAATCCTGCTAAAACAAAGTTCCTTGCTGAAGCTGAAAAAAACGGAGCAACCATCCTCAACGGTGAAAGTATGCTAAAGGAGCAAGCTATAAAAAGTTGGGAAATTTGGAATGGTTGATTTGATAATAGGGACGATTTAATGCTAAAGAGAATTTTAGATTGTTGATGTTTAATTTTTAATCAGTGTTTTTAAATCCTATTTTCTCACGTTGTTTTTGGGAAATGGATTTTTTGTCTTTTTGAATAAGGTAATTCAGAGCTTGATGAATGTCACTGAATTTTTGGTTGTATTTTATTTCAATCTCGTTTAATCTTAAAATTAATTCTTGATTTGAAAGTGCAAATTTCTTTAATGCAATAAATGCCCTTACGATTTCTACACTAATTAATCTCGCTTGTTTGCTTTTTAAGACATTTGATAACATTGCAACTCCATGTTCAGTAAAAGCAAATGGTAATGCTGAATTTGGTCGTTTTGTTTTTGATGTCATCACAATTTGTGATGACATATTTTCAAGCTCTTCTTTAGTTAATTGAAACATAAAATCACTCGGAAATAATTCTATATTTCTTTTAACAGCCTGATTTAACACCCTCGTTTCAACCTCATACAATTCTGCTAAATCAGTGTCTAGCATGATTTTTACATTTCTAACTGTGTAGATTTTCTGATTGATTATTTCTAATTCCATAACTTATTTTTACTTTAAGTTAGTGAAATAGTTGATTTCGAACAAGAAAAAAGATTAAAATTTTGAATTTTTAATGTTTAACTACTAATCAAAATTAGTTTGCAATAAAATAATCTCACAAATTGTGATGAAATGTTCTTGAATTTAAAATTCTATCACATCCACCTCGCCCTTTTCTTACCCCAAAATTTCCACCATTTTCGTTTTGGAGGAACACTGTGAACAATTGTGGGTTTCTGAGGAGGAAGTAATGCACCTTCCAAAACTTGACCTCTTCCATTGATTTTGGTTACTACACTTCCATCTATTAATAGAATTTCTTCTTTCTTTGGATTAGGAATTTGATAACGTTGGTAACTCGGTTCGATGATAATTCGACCATTCAAATCCATAAATCCATATTTCATTTCGTCGTGAACATATTCTTTACTTTCGTTGAAATGATAATTCGGGTGATTTCTAAATGGAATTAAACCAAAAACGGGTTTCTCAAAACCTCCATAAAGTGTATCTGCAAGCATCTTTCCGGAATAATCATACAATCCCCAGCCTCCGTAATGACGACCAACTTGAATTAAATCGCAATCCGAACCTAATTCGTACACATACTTGTAAATTGGAGGAATAACGACTTTTCCATTCGTGTCAAGAATTCCGCCACCTGCTAAGGAATAAACTGTAAACGTATTGTTTTTCAAGGGCTTGATATTTCCATAAATAAAAGGAATGATTTGCTTTCCATCCCAATTGATAACCCCAGAACATTTTGTTAATTGGGTTTCATTTTTTGGACACGGTCCTTCAACAATTTTAAAACCCTTCATTTGATTTTCTTGAATTTTCAATTGACTTTTTGAGTCGTCAAAATTCAAATAATAATATTCCCAAGTTGATCTTTTTTCAATCTGAGCAAATACATAAAATCCATCGGTACGTTTTTGTTCGATACTTGCATAGACACTCAATTCAACACAATTGTCATAAATAAATGGGTGAATAACTTCATTGAACTGATTGACAATACCATATTTACCATTACCCTTAATCATTCGAACACTCAAGTAATACGTTCCTTTTTGATTCACTAAAAAATTGTTTTCTCCATACATCAATGGAATTGTGAAATAACCTTTTTTGTGTAGCAAGCCATATTTTCCGTCACGCCCAACTCGACAATAGCCATTCTTTACATTTTCAGCAAAATCAAAATATTCAGGTGACAACAGTTTCCCTGTCGAATCCATTATGTAGAATTGTTTGTTTATTTCAATGGTTGCAATTCCGTCTTCAAAACACGTTACTCTGTCTGCTTTGATTGGACAAATTTCTCTAAAATCATAATCGATAAATCCCCACAAACCGTCTTTTTGAACTGAGATTCGATTTTCACGGGCACACATCAGATTGTCGTAATAATTCGAACGCTTGGCAGGATTTTTCAGGTCGATAAACAAATGTTTGCCATCTACCACTAACTTGTAAACACCTTCTGCATATTTGTAAGCATCGCTAACATTCAAGTCAACCGCTTCATTTCCAGCATCATCTACTAAATGAAAATTGTTTTTGCTGTCCCAAACTTTCAAGAAATCGTCATCTAACTTTTGAATGGTCTTATAAGAATCTTTATTTTTTAGTTGAAAATTGATATCCACTAATTGCCATTTTGCACTTTTAATCAAATCAGAAGCATCAATTTTTCCAGCTTCTGAACCAACCATCAAGGTATTCTCATTGATTTTCCAAATGTCATGATAAAACTTATCGGAAATCATTCTATTTTTTGAGTCAATTAAAATACGCTCTTGGTAATTCGGACCTACAACAAATCGATTTCTATTGATGATATTAAAAACTTGATAATTGGTTTTGAGTAATTTTTTACCCGAGGAATCAATCACATTCCAGTCATTAACAGCTTTATAAACGAAAAAACCATCGCGGGAATAAATTTCTGCAACGGGCGAAAATGGAGCCAAATAACGTTTGGTGTCCCACGAAATAAATCCATACAAATTTCCTTCTAAAAATTCATAGTTTCCAGTCATATAACGGGATTTTTGAACGATTTTGTATTTCATTGGAAGCTGTTCTTTACCAAATCGATTGATCATTCCATATAAACCTTCTTTTTTGACAATCAATTGATTATGCACAAAATCCGAATAAATAATTGAATCGTAAGCGATGTTGTTAATAGGTTTAAATGTTGCGTCGTACAAATAATAAGATTTGTCTTTTTTCACAATAAATGTCGAATCAATGTATTGAATATGGTCAAATTCGATTGGAAAAACCAGATTACCCATTGTGTCCATCAAACCTACTTTGAAAGACGAACAAACCTTATAATCATTGAATTGACAGTTATAAATTGGATACAATTGATTGTAACCTGAATCGTCATTTCCGATATTATTGGAAGTGTTTTTTGCCTTAATTTTATGAGCAATCGGTTCTTCTTTGTGAAGATTGTCTCGTGTGAAAAGACGCTTATCAAGATTGTTAAAATCGTTGTAGGTTTTTGTGACTTCACCCAAATTATTTCGAAAAATATAGATGGGTAAATTTTTAAGTTCCTCTGCGTTTTTTGCTGTTGCGATAAATGCTTTGGTTTCAGGATACCATTGCTTTTGCTTTACAATTAATAGCTGTGAATTTCCATAAATTGGATAAAAAACAGTGTCTAACGTTTGTTGCGACGTAACTCGAAAGCTGAAAATAATTGCGAGAAGGAAAAATAGGTTTTTCATAGAAAGTTGCACCAATTGTACAGCTAAGGTAAAGATTGGTTCAAAAGTAGTAATGAAAATTGCATCAGGCCTTTTTGTTTATTGAAAAGACACATTTTAATCTGGAATAATTTGAATTTTTGATCGCATACTTCTAGTTTCAAAAAGATTTTACTCATTAAAATGAATCAACCACTATAAATAACCATAAATTCAAAAATATAAAAGGCCACGAATTAACGAATTTACACTAATTCTTTCGTGGAAATTCGTTAATTCGTGGCAAAAAAAGTGGTTTAGTTAACTCATTTGGGAAAAATAAATAGGTAATAAATTATAGTCGTTTTAATTTTGAACCTTTTCTAAATTTAGGTGTAATTTTTGATAAGCAATTTACCTATCTTTAGATTATGAATTTTCTTAAACTACTAATTCTAGTTTTTCCATCCTT
>JBILQY010000171.1:0-5720 GCA_044372955.1 Crocinitomicaceae bacterium
TGATTTGGCTACAAATGGTTCTTTACAACTAAAAAAAGTAACAAAATTGGTGGTGGATGAAGTAGATGAAACCTTGAGTTTAGGTTTTCGCCACCAGCTAATGCGCATCTTTGATTTTTTGCCTGAAAAGCGTCAAAATATGGTTTTTTCTGCCACGCTTTCAGAAGAAGTTAGTATATTTTTGGATGCACATTTTACTGCTCCTATTCGTGTTGAAGCGGCACGTTCGGGCACACCTTTAACACAAATAAATCAAATCGGCTACCGCGTTCCGAATTTCAAATCCAAAGTTCAGTTGTTGAGTTACTTACTTAAAAACACAAGCGAAACCTCAAAAGTTTTGGTCTTCGTTTCATCGCGTACCTTAGCTGATTTACTTTTTGAGGAAATTGAAACCGTTTTTGGCGAAAAAGTAGGTGTAATTCATTCCAATAAAGCTCAAAATTTCCGTTTCAATACTGTTGCTAATTTTCAAGCTGGTGTAATTTCAATATTAATCGCAACTGATTTGATTGCTCGAGGAATTGATGTTTCGGATGTGAGTCATGTTATCAATTTCGATATTCCAGAAATTCCGGAAAATTACATTCACCGCATTGGTCGAACTGGTCGTGCAGACAAAAATGGTAATGCAATAACATTTGTTACGGAAAATGAAAGCGCAACCTTAGGAGCTATTGAAGAATTAATGCAACAACAACTTCCTTTTCTTGCTATTCCTGAAACGGTTGAACTTTCTAGCGAATTATTGGAATTTGAAAAGCCAAAAGTCGTTATGCAAGGAAAACTTGTAAAGCTAAAGCGACCTGATGAAGTTGGTCCTGCATTTCACGAGAAAAAAGCCAAAAACAAAAAAGTAAATGTCCGCTACGACCACAAAAAAGCAATGATGGATAAGTACGGAAAACCAAAGAGAAAAAGGAGTTAGGCTTTTTAAAAAAATTACAAAAGACTCCAAAGTTACCCAAGTTACATTTTACAATCTGGTATTAGCTACCTTTGCACTATGGGAAAATTTAAAGATATCGTAGCCTCAGAGACACCAACATTGGTTGATTTTTACGCAACTTGGTGCGGTCCTTGTAAAACTATGCATCCTGTTTTAGACAGTTTAAAGAAAGACATGGGAGAAAAGATTAGAATTCTCAAAATCGATGTGGACAAAAATCCTGCAATTGCGGATATTTATAAAATTCGAGGCGTTCCTACTTTTATGTTGTTCAAAAAAGGAGAAGTGCTTTGGAGAGAAAGTGGCGCTTTTCCCTTACAAACTTTGAAGAGTAAAATCACAAACGTAATTTAAACCAATTCTTTTTTCGCCTTTGCTGTTCCAATAGTTGCTGTGATGTAATCCATCGCTAATTTTGGACTGCGTGCAGGAGAATGCGAACGTCCGTAGAAAATAATCTGTAAGTGTAATTTATTCCATTTTTCTATTGGAAATAAGGCTTTAGCGTCTTTCTCCGTTTCCACTACATTTTTCCCAGATGTTAATCCCCAACGAATCATTAAACGGTGAATGTGGGTGTCAACGGGAAATGCTGGAAAACCAAAAGATTGCGACATCACAACAGAAGCAGTTTTGTGTCCAACTCCTGGTAATTCTTCCAACTGCTCAAAGCTTTGTGGTACTTCACCCTTGTATTTATCAATCAAAATTTGGGACAATTCCCAAATAGCCTTTGCCTTTTTTGGTGATAAACCACAAGGACGGATAATCGCTTGAATTTCAGAAACTTCTAACTTCACCATGTCAAAAGGATTGTTCGCTCTTTTGAACAAAATAGGAGTGATTTTATTTACTCGTTCATCCGTACATTGCGCAGACAATAAGACAGCAATTGTCAAAGTATAAGGATCTGAATGATCTAAAGGAATGGGCGTTTCAGGATACAACTTTTCCAACTCCTCCATTACGTAAATTGCTTTTTGCTTTTTTGTCATATTAAAAAATTCCAATTGTAATTAAATGAAACCACCTGTCTTCCGTGAGAAGATACAAACCTACTAAAACCCCAGAAACATAGCGCGATAAGTAATGTCCGATTACGAAAAAAGCATCGTCTTTTTTATAGAAAAACATAAAAATAGGGAACAATAAAAACGGACTAAGAACAAACTGTGCCCAATAAACCGTGAAATGAATCGGAATTTCAAAATATCCATTTCCTGAATAAATCTTTGCTCTAATTGGATTTTGAAAAATCTGACTCGATTCCAACACAAAGAAAGGATTGTAATTGAAATCTTTATTGAAATACTCATTTGTCCAAAGATTTTTACCCGATTGAGTTCTAATCAAACTGATTTCATGACCACCAACACTGTGATAGATGTCATCCGAATATTCCGTTACAACCTCTGGAATTGCTTGTGTGGGCAAGAAAAAATCGACAAGCATAACAACTAAAATAATCCCACTCAGAATCGCAACCGACTTAAAAGCAATCCACGACCAGCCTTTGCGCAAGGAGCGATAAAATTCTAGCAATTCCTCTTCGTCGCGCATTTTCTTTTCACGCGCATACTTCCAAGCCTTTTCACGATAGGCTTTCTGTTCTTCTTCTACCTTTTCCTTTTGTTGTTCCTCAAAACTTTTAGCTGGAATTTTATCTTTTGACAGCAAATAAATGTAAGCTTCATTTATTTCAATGAATCGTTTATTCGCATCAGGACTTGGATTTCTATCGGGATGGTATTTTTTTGCTAATTCCTTGTAGCGCTTTTTAATCAGCTGTTCACTTGCGCCAAAAGGTAAACCAAGAATATCATAAAATCGGTTTCCAATCATTGGCTAGAATTTTTGAAAGTGTTGCTTTGCGATTAATTTTTCCACTAGTTGTTCTTTCAAATGTAGGTAAAATTGTGAGCATTTTCGGGATTTCATAGCGCGTTAAAATGGATTCAAAAGTTTTCTTCGAGTAATCAATTGCTTCTGTAAACTCTAAAACCAACACTAATTTATTTCCTAACAAGTCATCTGGCAAGGAACTCACAAAAAATGGAATAGAAATTACTTCTGCCAACTTTGCTTCAATCGACTCAGGATTTAACTTCACACCGCCACTATTGATGATAAAATCAGCCCTTCCAATCCACTCAAAATGCGATGCATCTTTCAAATGAACAAGATCTGTGGTCAACAATGGCTCTGATAAAAGCGCTGGATAATGAACAACTAAATTCTGATTTTGCTGCGAGAAAGAAACCCCATCCAAAGCCTGATAAAACGAACTTTCTTCAAACCCAATTTTTTTCAAGGCAACATGTGAGACCGTTTCAGTCATTCCATACGTTTGAAATACGGTTTTCTTTACTGCTTTGAGTTGTTGCTTCAATTTATCCGAAACGGGCGCACCACCAACAATTATGGTTTTAACCAAGTCTAATTTCTCAGGCGTTTCCGTTAAAATTGTTTCAAGCTGCAAGGGAACAATTGCTAAAAAATCTATTGGTTCAGAAATCGTTTTCAAAGGATTTGAACTTGGACTTTCAATTTGAAGAAAATAAGCACCAACAAGCGCACGAACCAACATCATTTTTCCAGCAATTGTATCTAAAGAAAGACACAAAAGCGCTTTAGTTTCCGTATTGAATTGAAAAAATTGATTTGTTTTTTGGGCAGAAAGTACCATTTGAGCTTTAGTAAGCTCTATCAACTTAGGTTTTCCTGTCGAACCAGAGGATAGAACTACAAAAGAAGCTTCTTCCCTACTCCATTCTGCTAAAAAATCGCTTACAAATTGAAGGAGATTTTCATCTGACGAACTGAATTTTTCAAGGCTGAACATAAGCTTAAAACTCGATGTCCAGATTAAATAAATTCTTCAACTTATGAAGATTTGTGTTCTTCCTTGCCATCGCTGCAAATTTATCTTTGCCTGTGAGGTATTTTACCTCTTTCATCGGATCATCAGTCAATTTCAATTCTACTTTGATTGAAAAATTCTTTAAATTCTGTCTCAAATAAGAAACAAAATCATTCAATAATGGGTTGATATAATCGATTTGAACGGTATTATCCACCTCGATTGCAAAGGTTTCGTCATTGATAAAAACAGGCTCTCTTTTAATAAGTGCGTTATAGAATGTTTCCATGCTACTTTCTTTCATCTGAAAAGCAAAACGCTTCCAAAACATTTTTAATTGATCCTGCGTAAAGCTTTCTCGAAGCGTACTTTCCTTGCTAATCGATGGTTCATTCTTGTTTTGATCTTCTAAAATTTTCTTAATTGAAATATGAGAAGCATCTACAGAACCTGCAGGAGCAGTCAAAACGACAGGTTTAACCTCCTGAGGAACAATTGAAATGGGAATTGGCGCAACAGTTTTAGCAGGCGTTACTTTCTTTCTTAAGGTTTGATTGGGAAAAGGAAGGATTTCAACGGGTTCAGTTAGCCATTTTTTTTTTCTTGCTCTTGTTTTAAAGAACAAAGCTGCAATAAGGCAACTTCAATTAAAAGTCGTTGATTTTTAGATCCTTTGTAGTCCACATCCGTTTTGCTGACAACACTCAATGCACGCATGATTCGCGAAGCATCAATTTGTTTTGCTTGCTCCATAAATCGTTGTTGCGTCACTTCAGGAACTTCCAAAAGCGCAGCAGTTCGAGCATCTTTACAAACCAAGAGATTTCTGTAATGTTCAGCTAAACCAGTAATGAAATTATGACCGTCGAAGCCTTTTTCGTAAACGTCATTCAAAATCAATAAAGCGGATGGAATATCTTCTTTTTCTGCTGCTTCAACAACTTTGAAATAATATTCGTAATCGAGAATATTAAGGTTTTCAAGTACATTTTTATAAGTAATTGTATTTCCTGCGAAAGTCACAATTTGGTCAAAAATGGAAAGCGCATCACGCAAAGCACCATCTGCTTTCATTGCCACTAGATGTAATGCCTCCGGATCTGCCGAAATACCTTCTTTGGTTGCAATCTGTGCTAAATGGTCTGAAATATCTTTTACACGAATTCTACTGAAGTCAAAAATCTGACAGCGCGATAGAATCGTTGGAATAATCTTGTGTTTTTCAGTAGTTGCTAAGATAAAAATAGCATGTTTAGGTGGTTCCTCTAAAGTCTTCAAAAACGCATTAAAGGCCTGTGTTGACAACATGTGAACCTCATCGATGATATACACTTTGTGCGTTCCTAACTGCGGAGAAACTCGCACTTGGTCAATTAAGCTTCGAATATCATCCACGGAGTTATTGGATGCCGCATCTAGCTCATATACATTCAAAGAAGAGCCAGTATTGAAAGAAATACATGAATCGCATTGGTCGCAAGCTTCGATGTTTTCTGTGCGATTGAAACAATTGATCGTTTTAGCTAAAATTCGCGCAGTGGTAGTTTTTCCAACTCCACGTGAACCACAAAACAAAAATGCTTGAGCCAAATGATCGCTCTTAATGGCATTTTTTAATGTACCCGTAATCGACTTTTGACCAACAACTGTATCAAAGGTTTGCGGACGGTATTTTCTAGCTGAAACAATGTAATCACTCATTACTACAAATGTAATTTATTTGGCTTTAAAACCGATTTGAATTAAGATAAAAGATACAAACAATTTGTAAAATTTAAGATCACTTCTGTGGGAAAATCTCCACCAAAGCACCATTTACAGGGCCATACAATTCAATGTTTTTTGGCATTTGAAAACGATTTCTTTCGGTAAGCGACTCCACTTCCGCTTCGTTTTCGTATTTTACTGTTC
>JBILQY010000273.1:0-4088 GCA_044372955.1 Crocinitomicaceae bacterium
GTTGTATTAAAGTAACTGTTTTTCAAAAGATTCCTCACTCCGTTCGGAAAGACTTGCGTAGAGAGTGGTTTGCGAAAATGCGAAGCATTTTCGCCTGATTTCCCACCCTAAAAGTCATTCCGAACATGGTGAGGAATCTTATTAGTTGTTTTTTAATCAAAGCATGACCGCGTTGGTAGCAAGGTAGTTAAATCAAGTTTGAGTTCTTTTCTAACCAGTTTAGGGAAACAAGCGGATACACATTTAAATTAAACTGCTTTTCAATTCAACAACTCTTCTACATCAATATCTTCAGGTTTTACATCATTTCTCATAAACCCAATAATTCCAATAACCGTTGGGTAGCTTTGGTAGTTTAATTCGGGATAATTTATATTTCTAACGACATTTCTAAGCTTTTTAGGTTCAAAGTTTTCCAACTCATTGATGTTTTTTACGTGTTTTCTAGCCGAATCATCCAACTTTATGAGTTTTGTGTATTCACTACTTACACTAAAGAAATTATAAACTTTGTCCTTGTTATTAGGTGTAACCCCAATATTATCAGTGGATAAGATATTCACAGTTTTTCCTGTTTTTTGGGAAACCACAATGTAATGGTAATAATAGGTTTGATCTTGGTTGTAATCAGGGCCATCGCTAAAATAAATAACCTTAATCTCCTCACCTTCTTCCAAAGCCGTGCTGTCAAAAGTGAAACTAGATACATCCGTAAATTCAAAGTCACTACTACAACCAAATAAGAGCAATAAAAGCAAGACAAAGGGATAAAAAAAGATTTTTTTCATTCTCAAATGTAGTGAATTCGTTTAATTTACTTTCACCTTTC
Organism: Crocinitomicaceae bacterium; assembly: GCA_044372955.1. GTDB lineage: Bacteria > Bacteroidota > Bacteroidia > Flavobacteriales_D > Crocinitomicaceae > UBA952. The sequence continues at coordinate 830 of JBILQY010000273.1, forward strand.
CTTTAGCAATAAGCACTTTCTGATTTCTCAATAAACTTATTGGTTCTTTAGACCAAACCAATAGTTCTCTTTTTCAGTGAAAAGATGAACACAAATTGAAGAAGAATCAACAGTTCACCTAGAAGTTGACAAAAAATAAGAATAGAATTCATTTTGTGATTGAACGCTTTTACACCAATACCTCAAAAAAAAAGGACTGAATCGCTCCAGTCCTTTCAAATTATTTTGTTTTGATTAGATGCTTTCGATAATCATTGCAGAAGCTCCACCTCCACCGTTACAAATCGCAGCACCACCAATTTTTGCATTGTTTTGTTTCAATACGTTGATTAATGTTACAATTACTCTCGAGCCAGAGTTTCCAAGCGGGTGACCTAAAGCAACAGCTCCTCCATTCACATCAACTTTTGAAGGATCTAATCCTAAAATTTTCATATTAGCTAAACCAACAACTGAAAACGCTTGATTCAATTCCCAATATTCAACATCAGAAGTTTGCATACCTGCTTTTTCTAACGCTTTTGGAACCGCTAAAGAAGGTGCAGTTGTGAACCATTCTGGCGCTTGAGCTGCATCAGCATAAGAAACGATTTTCGCGATAGGAGTCAAACCATACTTTTCCACCGCTTCTTTAGATGCCAAAATCAATGCAGATGCACCATCGTTTAATGTTGAAGCATTTGCCGCAGTGATTGTTCCCTCTTTATCAAAAGCTGGTTTCAATCCTGGGATTTTATCTAAAAAAACGTTTTTGTATTCTTCATCTTCTGAAACCATTACTGGGTCTCCTTTTCTTTGTGGAACAGCAACTGGTACGATTTCGTTATCAAAACGTCCTGCTTTCCATGCTTCTGCTGAACGCGTGTAAGATGTAATTGCAAAATTATCTTGGTCTTCACGTGTAATATTGTGTTCTTTTGCACATAGTTCAGCACAATTTCCCATTGGAACTTTGCTGTAAACGTCTAATAAACCATCTTTTGTGATTCCGTCTAACATGGTGATGTTTCCGAATTTTGTACCGTTTCTTCCAGCAACATAATGTGGAGTCATTGACATATTTTCCATACCGCCAACTACAACAACCTGATTATCACCAGCGATAATTGATTGAGCACCAAACATAATAGCTTTCATTCCGGAAGCACAAACCTTATTTACAGTTGTACAAGGAACATTTTGACCTAAACCAGCACCTAAAGCAGCTTGACGAGCTGGAGCTTGACCAACACCTGCTTGTAAAACGTTACCCATAAAAACTTCGTCGATGATTGACGCATCAACGTTTCCTTTTTCAAGTGCACCTTTAATTGCTGTTGCACCTAGAGCCGTTGCTGGAATTGCAGAAAATGCACCCATGAACGAACCCATTGGCGTTCTAACAGCTGAAATAATATAAACTTCTTTTGACATAGATTGAATTTTTGATGCACGAAGTTAAGCATTTGATTGTTTTTAAATCTCCTCAGTGGAATTTAATTCGTTTAATAGTTATTAACCAAAACAATTCCTTGAAACTACTTTCAAAATGAAAAGCTTCTCAGTTGAAAAAAATCTAAATTTGCACCATGAATAAATTACTTCTCTTCTTATTTCCGATTCTGTTTTTTTCTTGTGAGAACAACGAAAAACCCAAAAATATTATCTCGGAAGATGAATTACCTGACAAACCACAATCGCTTGCAGCTTACGCAAAAAGACACGTTGAATCGACCTTAAAAATCGAACCTTCAGAGAAATATGAACTTAAAATTTACAAAGCAAACTTAGATGGTGACGATAAAGAAGATGCGGTAATCGCTGTAAACCGTCTTCAATTTGCTATCAATGAAGCAGCTCAATCGGAATATCCAGCCAAGCGAGCGGAAGTTGCCTACATGGGAAATTACAACTATATCTTCTATTACGATGGTGGTTTGGATTTGATTTCTCCACCGATTGCCATTCCATCTTCTCCCCTTTTGCCCTTAGAGATTTCGTTTGAAAATGTAAGTTCAACAGATTATCAAGATATCTTGGTTGACTTTAGAATTCGAAACGCAAGTTACCGCGATTACTATTTTGTGAAAAACCATACGCCAGCACGCGTTTTTCAATGGAAGAATTTTGACGGTTTGGGAACTTCTGATGTCGTTGCTTTTACCTTCTCTTATGAACCTGGAAAAGTGAATACCGCAAAAAATATAGTTATTCACAAAGCAAAAATTGGATTAATTCCTATTGATGCTGACTTAAATACATTCATTCCTGAATTGACAAAAACAAACAACTTAGAACGTATGTTTTTCTACCTTCCAAGTCAAGGGAAATACGTAACTGAATCCAAATAAAATGTCAGAAATTCAAGAATTTGGAATAGCAGTTTCCAAAAAAATGCGCTATTATACATTGGGAAATATTGAAAAGGCGGATACCTTATTAATTGTTTTACATGGTTTTGGACAATTGTCAAAATTCTTTCTTAAAAAGTTTGATTTTCTACCAGAAAACTATTTAATCCTTGCTCCAGAAGGAATGCATCGCTTTTATTTACAAGGAAATTCAGGACGTGTTGGTGCCTCTTGGATGACAAAAGAAGCACGCGAATTAGATATCGAAGAAAATACAAAAGCTTTAACAGCACTTCTTGAAAAAGTCAAAAGTGAAAAGCAATTTTCGAAAATTATGCTCCTAGGGTTTTCACAAGGAGGCGCAACCGCAGCAAGGTGGTATTTTTCTAATCCTAAGCAATTTGATCTTTTAATCTTGTGGGCTTCTGTCTTTCCACCTGATTTAGATAAACCAGCACTTGAAATCAATGGTAAGAATTACTTTGTTCTAGGAAATCAAGATGAATATTACACAGAAGAACAACAACTTTCTGAAATCGCAACTTATAAAGAAATTGGTTTCAATACCATTTATTTCGAAGGAAAGCACGACATTCATCAAGCAACATTGAGTAAATTGCTAGCTAAAATCAGTTAATTACAACAAAAACATTAATTTAACTTTTCAAAGTAGATTTAATGAAGTCATTTCTAATTGTAAGTATCTTATTTCTTTGTTTTGGATGCAATTTCAGCCAAACACAAAAACGCTTTAATGGAAGTTGGTATGCTTGCAGTGAAGAGGGATTTTATGTTGAATTACACATTAAAAATCAAACACTTAAATATTCATCCATTGATAGTTTTGTTACTTCTCCTTTTCCATTTGAATTCAATGGCGACACTTTAGAATATGCAGATAACTACACTTTCAAGGATTCTATTGCCGA
>JBILQY010000160.1:0-5995 GCA_044372955.1 Crocinitomicaceae bacterium
TATTTAGTGATGTTTCAATAAATTAGCAAGAATCTACTTTCTTCAATTGAAAAAAAATAATTACATTTGCCGTCCGTTTTTTAATCTTTTTAGGTTTAGTCGTGAAAAATCAGTTTGAAATACCATTTGTAGGATTAAAAATTGGAATTCATGACTTTGAATTTAAAATAGATAAGTCGTTTTTCGAAGCTTTCCCCTATTCAATAATTGATAATGGAGATTTGAAAGTTTGGATGGAATTGGAGAAGAAAGAAACCATGTTGATAGCCGATTTTGAATTATTCGGTACTGTCAAAATGGAATGTGCAAGGTGCAACGAAGAAATGGACGTTGAAATTGAAGGTGAATTGACAATTTATTACACCTTTGGCAATGAAGATGCTGAGGATGAAAATTTGATTGTTATTCCGTTTGAAAGTTATCAAATAGATGTGAAACAACCCATCTACGAAATGATAACGATGGCGATTCCTTCACGTTCTGTTCATGATGAAGGCGAATGCGATGAAGAAATGGTGAAGTTGATTGAGAAATTTCAAAATCAACAAAAAGAAGAAAAAAATAAAGAAGACGATATTGACCCACGGTGGTCAGCTTTAAAGAATTTAAATTAAGTAATAGTTGAATTATGGCACATCCTAAACGCAAGATTTCGAAAACGAGACGTGATAAGCGTAGAACTCACAAAAATGCAATTGCTCACAATGTTGCAACATGTCCAACAACTGGTCAACCTCATCTTTTTCACCATGCTCATTGGCATGAAGGAAAATTGTACTACAAAGGTAGAGTTGTTGCTGAAAAAGAAGTTGTAGTTGAGTAATAGCTGTTTTCTCATTTTCGAATGAAAATAGGCTTAGATATTTCAGGTGGTGATTTTGCTCCGGATGTAAATCTGGACGGTGCACTATTAGCATTAAATGAATTACCAAAAGATTCCCGCCTTGTATTAATAGGTGACGAGTCAGTGATTCGAGATGGACTTAAAAATCGTGGGATTTCTCACGATTTTTTTGATATTATACATGCTCCAGATGTGATTACCTTTCATGATCACCCAACGCGTGCAATTCCTAAAAAACCGAATAGTTCAATAGCAATTGGGTTTGATTTATTAGCAAAAGGAGAACTTTCTGTTTTTGCAAGTACTGGAAACACAGGAGCAATGTTGGTAGGTTCTATGTATAAACTCAATACCATTCCCGGAATTATTCGTCCATGTATAACTTCCACTCTTCCAGCAATCAATGGTGCAAAAACAATACTTTTAGACGTTGGTTCGAATGCCGATTGCAAAGTAGATGTATTGTATCAATTTGCGGTATTGGGTTCTATTTATGCTAAAAGTGTTCATGGTATTGAAAATCCAAGAATTGCTTTGTTAAACATTGGAGAAGAAGATTCAAAAGGAAATCTGTTAACTATCGCAGCACATAAAATGTTGTCTGAATCGGATGAAATTAACTTTACTGGAAACATTGAAGGTAGAGACATTTTCACAGGTAAAGCAGACGTTATAGTTTGTGACGGATTTACTGGAAACATTGTGCTCAAAGAAGCAGAAGGGATTTACACTTTGATGAAACAAAGAGGGATTAAAGACGAATACTTTGATCGATTCAATTACGAAAATTACGGAGGAACACCTATCTTGGGAGTGAAAGGTAATGTAATTATTGGTCATGGCATTTCAAATAATATTGCTGTAAAAAACATGATTCTATTGGCAAATGAAGTTGCCGTTTCAGGTTTAGCAACAAAAGTAAACGAAGCATTTAATTAATAGTATGGGTAAAATTACTGCAGCAATTACAGGGGTTCAAGGCTTTGTTCCAGAAGATATTCTAAGTAATGACGACTTGGCAAAAATGGTCGACACTACAGATGAATGGATTACAACAAGAACAGGAATAAAAGAACGAAGAATCATGAAAAATGGTGCTTCTTCTGACATGGCTGCTGAAGCTGTTAAAGGTCTCTTAGCTAAGAAAAATATTGACCCGCTTGAAATCGAATTAGTGATTTTGGCAACTGTTACACCCGATTATCCATTTCCAAGCACAGCAAATGTTTTATGTGACAAAGTTGGGATGAAGAACGCTTGGGGCTTTGACCTAAAAGCAGCTTGTTCGGGGTTTATTTACGCCCTTTCTACAGCTTCACAATTCATTGAAACGGGAAGACACAAAAAAGTTTTAGTGGTTGGGGTTGATAAAATGACTTCAATTATGGACTACCAAGACCGCGCTACATGTGTGATTTTTGGAGATGGTGCTGGAGTTGTTCTTCTTGAACCAAATGAAGAAGGAATGGGCTTACAAGATTTTATCTTAAGAAGTGATGGCGCAGGAAGAGAATTCTTGGTTCAGCCTGCAGGAGGATGTGTCAATCCACCAACAATTGAAACAGTTGAAAAAAGAATGCACTTCGTAAAACAAGAAGGGAAACAAGTTTTCAAGTTTGCAGTTACGAACATGGCAGAGGTTTCGGCTGAAATCATGGAAAAAAATAATCTAACAAGTGAGGATGTAGATTGGTTGGTACCTCATCAAGCAAATCTTCGTATCATTGATGCAACTGCAGAACGAATGGGATTGCCCCGCGAAAAAGTTATGATTAACATTGAAAAATACGGAAACACAACAGCAGGAACTTTGCCTTTATGTTTGTGGGACTACGAAAAACAATTGAAAAAAGGAGACAATATAATTCTTTCAGCTTTCGGTGGAGGATTTACTTGGGGAGCTGTTTATTTAAAATGGGCTTACAATTCCTAAGAAATAATTACATTTAAAACAGAATTAAACCAAACATCATGAATTTAGAAGAAATAAAAGACTTAATTAAACTTGTTTCTAAAACAGGAATTGGTAAAGTTAAAATTGAAAGCGAAGGCTTCAAAATATCTATCGACGGAGGGACAACTAGTAATGGTGAACAGCCAATCATTGTTCAAGCACCTGTTGCACAGCCACTTGTAGCAGCGCCAATTGCACCAGTTGTAGCGCCAGTTGTTCCAGCAACCCCAGCCGCTCCAGCCGTGGCGGAAAATGACGATTCTAAATACGTTACTATAAAGTCTCCAATGATTGGAACATTCTACCGTACGCCAGGGCCAGACAAGGACGCATTTGTAAATGTTGGTTCAACTATTCAAGCTGGTAGTAAGTTGTGTATTATTGAAGCTATGAAAACTTTCAACGAAATAGAAGCAGAAATCTCGGGTAAAATAATTAAAGTTTTAGTTGATAACGCAACGCCTGTTGATTACGACCAACCTTTATTTTTGGTAGATCCAGCTTAATTTTCAAATTAAGTTCACACTTTAAAATCTTAGCTTATGTTTAAGAAGATACTCATTGCGAACCGTGGGGAAATTGCTCTTCGCGTTATTCGTACATGTAAAGAAATGGGAATTAAAACAGTTGCTGTTTATTCTACTGCTGATAAAGACAGTTTACCGGTTCGTTTTGCGGATGAGGCTGTTTGTATTGGCCCTCCAGTAAGTTCTAAATCTTATTTATCGATTCCAAATATTATTGCTGCGGCTGAAATCACCAATGCGGATGCAATTCACCCTGGTTATGGATTCTTATCTGAAAACGAAAAATTCTCAAAAGTTTGTCAAGAGCAAGGTATTAAATTTATTGGTGCTTTACCAGAGCAAATCGCTGGTATGGGAGATAAAGCAACTGCAAAATCGACCATGATTAAAGCTGGTGTTCCATGTATTCCAGGTTCAAAAGGTTTGTTGAAAGATGTCGCTGAAGGAATGAAAATCGCAAAAGAAATTAAATACCCTGTTATCCTAAAAGCAACTGCTGGAGGGGGTGGAAAAGGAATGCGTATCGTTTGGAAAGAAGATGAAATGCAGGCTGCATGGGATTCTGCACGACAAGAAGCAGGTGCTGCGTTTGGAAACGATGGTATTTACATGGAAAAATACATTGAAGAACCACGCCACATTGAAATTCAAATTGCAGGCGACCAATTCGGAAACGCTTGTCATTTATCTGAAAGAGATTGTTCGATTCAAAGAAGACATCAAAAATTGGTAGAAGAAACACCTTCTCCTTTTATGACAGATGAATTGAGAGAAAGGATGGGTGAAGCTGCAATTAAAGCTGCAAAAGCTGTCCGCTACGAAGGTGTTGGAACTGTAGAATTTTTGGTTGATAAAAACCGAGATTTCTATTTCATGGAGATGAATACACGTATTCAAGTTGAGCATACAATCACTGAGGAAGTTATCAATTTCGATTTAATCAAAGAGCAAATCAAAATTGCTGCTGGACACAAGATTTCAGGAAAAAATTATTATCCACTTATGCATGCAATTCAGTGTCGAATAAACGCTGAAGATCCATTCATGGATTTTAGACCTTGCCCAGGAAAAATAACTGATTATCATTGTCCTGGTGGGCATGGAATTCGTATCGATGCACACGTTTATTCAGGCTATACGATTCCACCAAACTACGACTCAATGATATCCAAGTTAATCGTTGTTGCTCAAACAAGAGAAGAGGCGATTTTGAAAATGAAAAGAGCCTTAGATGAGTACATCATCGAAGGGGTAAAAACAACGATTCCTTTCCACCAAAAATTAATGGAAAATGAAGACTTCAAAAATGGAAACTTCACAACGAAATTTATGGAAACATTTGATTTTTAGTAACTAAAGGTTAAAAATACACTAAGTCCGAGTTTTAAAATACTCGGACTTTTTTTTGTTTGATATTAAATTTTTGTTAATTTAGGGACGCTAAAACTAACAAACTTTAAACTTATGCGCTTCAATACCTTGTTGTTGCTGTGTTCATTCTATTTTTGCTCAATTGTATTTGATCAAGGAAAACTATTTGCTCAAGGAAATTCGACTGAGCAAATACCTATTCAACTTTGGCAAAAAGAATCTTTTGGATATCAGGACCCTACAAAAGAAATAAAATCTAAAAGAGACCAAACTACCAAGCATTTTATGGGTCAAAATGGTCAAATGACTGCACACATTGCAAGTGGTGCAATTCATTATTGGAAAAATGGTGAATGGCAAACAATTCTTCATTCCATCGAACCAATTCAAGGTGGATTTCAAAATGTTAACAATAGTTTTCAAACTATTTATCCTGAAAGAGCAAATGAAGAGCTTAAAACGATACTTCCTTCAGGACAAGAATTACTTGAAATGAAAGAAATGAAAATGTATCTTTTTACTGATGATATTAAACATAATGTAAAAACGATTAATGCATCAATTGGAAATTCAAATTTTGATCAGATTAAATATGCTGATGCATTTGGAAATGGGATTGACCTATTATTAACACAACGTACAAACGGCCGTAAAATGGAGTTTGTTTTTAATAATGCATCATGTGTTTCACAATTTTCAAGTAACGCTCAATTTTTAGTTTTTGAAGAAAAAGTTATTCTACCTACTGGTTGGAATGCTGTTTTAATAAATCATTCTATTGAGATTCTAAATGGAAGTGGTGAAATGATGGCGAAATATGAGCAACCTTTATTTTATGACACTCCTTCTCACAGCCATGAAGCTGATAATCATGAAAGTGAAAAATCCCATGAGCATAGAATTAATGGTGATTTTCAGATAAGTCAAAATGGTCAATATTTAACCATAAAAACACTTGTTCCACTTACGTGGCTAAAATCTTCTGAAAGACAATTTCCCATATATATTGACCCTACGATTAATTGTACTCCTGATAATACAGCAAGATGGACCGGTACTCATCAAACTACAAGTGGAACAAACGCTTGGGCGGCAGGTTCAGCACCGTATGTGTCAACTAATATTTGGACCAACTATAATGATCTTATATCCTTAGGAAGAGACGGTTCAACCGATGTTTTACAAGCATGGGCGAAGTTTAACATTTCTGGTTTAAGTAGTACCTCTTGTGTGAATAGTGTGAATCTTCATTACAACGTTAATTACAATGCTACGACACAAGGAGCATGCCGTGTATGG
>JBILQY010000007.1:0-21816 GCA_044372955.1 Crocinitomicaceae bacterium
CCTCTAAATGTGAAGGGTTTGGTGAGAGGGTAAGACCCATAGCTTTACCGTTCGAAAGAGTTATGTTTGATGTGTAACCTTGATGATATTTAACATCTCCGTCAAAAGAAGATTCAAAATCAAATTCTTTTCCTTCAAATTCGGAGAAAATATCTCTTGGACGTTTTTCAAAAATATTTGCCAACGAATTTAATCTTCCGCGGTGTGCCATTCCCATTACGAAATATTCAACACCTAACTCAGATCCACGATTAACAAGTGTATCCAACGCAGGAATTAAAGCTTCACCTCCTTCAATTGAAAAGCGTTTTTGTCCAACGAATTTTTTACCTAAAAATGCTTCAAAGCTGCTCGCTTGATTTAATTTTTTGAAAATTTGGATTTTTCTTTCTTTCGAAAAAGGAACTGGATTTTTGGTTTCAATTTTATTTCTCAGCCATTCAATTCTCTCTGGATCTCTTATATATAGAAATTCACTTCCAATTGATTGACAATAACTTTCTTCTAAATGACTTATGATTGTTTTAAGGGTTGTTGCACCCAATCCAATTTGCTCTCCAGCTTGAAAAGTCTCATCTAAATCTTTTTGCTCAAGTCCAAAGTTTTCAATGGATAAATCGGGAGAGTATTGTCTTCTTTCGCGAACAGGATTTGTTTTTGTAAACAAGTGACCTCTTTGGCGGTAACCATTAATAAGGTTAATGACTTTAAATTCCTTTTTGAAGTTTTCTGGAATTTCACCTCCATCTTCGTAATTTGTTTGTGCAAATTCAAATCCTTCAAAGAATTTTTTCCAGCCAGCATCTACACTTTCAGGGTCTTGTCGGTATTGTTTGTACAGATAATCAATCGCATTAACATCTGCATTTCCAACGTAAGAAACTTTATCCATTTTCAGAGCAATTTTTAGGAAAGCAAAGTTATTAAAATGATTATATAAAGACTGCTTTTAGTCGGTGAATTTCACTTAAGTTGGGAGTTTTTAGGTTTTGTTGGATTTTGGGAAAGAAAAATAAAAGTTTAGGAGCGAAAAAGGATGAATATTGAGATTGTATTATTTAGAAATTAGCTTCAAATTACTTCTGATTTCTTTTCGGTTCTTTTATTTTTAGCAATAATTTAAACAAACAAAAGCCTTCCCAATTAATTTTGAGAAGGCTTTTGTTTTTTAATCTATTTTCTACAAATCAAATTTGATTCCTTGCGCTAATGGCAAGCTATCAGAATAATTGATTGTGTTCGTTTGGCGACGCATGTAAACTTTCCAGGCATCTGAGCCAGACTCACGGCCACCACCAGTTTCTTTCTCACCACCAAATGCACCACCAATTTCTGCACCTGAAGTTCCGATATTTACGTTAGCAATACCACAATCTGAACCTTGTTGCGATAAGAATGCTTCTGATTCTTTCAAATCGTTGGTCATAATTGCTGATGAAAGTCCTTGAGGAACACCATTTTGTAAAGCAATCGCATTGTGAACATTTCCTGTGTATTTAATCAAATACAAAATTGGAGCGAATGTTTCGTGTTGTACAATAGCGTAATGATTTTCAGCCTCAATGATACATGGTTTCACATAACATCCTGATTCATAACCAGCACCTTCCAAAACACCACCTTCAACCAATACATTTCCACCTTCTTTTTTCGCAGCTTCGATTGCATTCAAATAATTTGCAACCGCATCTTTATCGATTAAAGGTCCAACGTGATTCGCTAAATCTAGTGGGTTTCCAATGCTTAATTGTTTGTATGCATTTGTGATTGCATCTCTTACTTTATCGTAAATACTTTCATGAATGATTAATCTTCTTGTAGAAGTACATCTTTGACCAGCAGTACCTACAGCGCCGAAAACAGCACCAGGAACAACCATTTTCAAATCAGCAGAAGGCGCAATAATGATTGCATTGTTTCCGCCTAACTCCAATAAGGCGCGACCTAAACGAGCGCCAACTGTTGCACCAACTGATTTACCCATTCTTGTGGAACCAGTTGCGGAAATCAAAGGAACGCGAACATCTTCAGCCATTAATTTTCCGATTTCAGCACCGCCAATAATCAAACCAGAAACACCTTCAGGAACACCATTTGCATCAAAAACTTCTTTTGTAATTTGTTGACAAGCAATTGCCGTAATTGGCGTTTTTTCAGATGGCTTCCAAACACAAACGTCACCACAAACCCAAGCAAGTGCTGTGTTCCAATTCCAAACCGCAACTGGAAAATTAAAAGCAGAAATAATTCCAACGATTCCAAGTGGGTGATATTGTTCGTACATTCTGTGTCCGGGACGTTCTGAATGCATTGTTAAACCATATAATTGTCTTGAAAGTCCAACTGCGAAATCACAAATGTCAATCATTTCTTGAACCTCACCTAAACCTTCTTGAAGTGATTTCCCCATTTCGTAAGAAACTAATTTCCCAAGCGGTTCTTTGTAAAAGCGAATTCTTTCCGCTAATTGACGAACGATTTCACCACGTTTTGGAGCTGGCATCATTCTCCACTCTAAAAATGCTTCTTGCGCTTTTAATATTACAGCTTCATAATCAGCCTCGGTTGCAGCGTTTACAGATGCAATCAATTTTCCATCAACTGGAGAGATTGAATCAATTTGCTCGCCTCTTGTTTTGAACCATTTACCTCCAGTGGAAGCACCATTATTCATTTCTTCAATACCTAATTGACTTAGGATTTCTTGAATTTCTGTTGTTGTTGTTTCTGTCATTGTTTTGAATTGATAAGCAAAGTTAATTCTATTTCTATTTATGCAAGTTGAAAGTTTGAAAAATGCAACATAGGTGACAAATCTTGGAGTCCCTAAAATCAAAAAATCAGTTCTCATTCAAAAAAAATCAAACTTTTTTCAAAATATTTTTCAGAAATAAAAACAAGTTAAATTGCTGTATTTCAATTATAAAAACGATTTAATTCATTTATAAACGAATAATAATCGACAACAAACGAAAAATAACCGTTTTCGATTTCACTTCTCACAAAACTTTGCAGAGTCGAATTCAAACAACGATTCTTGAACGAGACACGAAACAATTTTTTTTATCAAACAATTTAAATTTTTACAACATGAATGCATTAAGAAACAATGTAAAATTAATCGGAAGATTAGGAGCACAACCGGAAATCGTAACGTTTGACTCAGGTCGTCAACTAGCACGTTTCACACTTGCAACTAACGAGCGTTACAAAGACAAAAGTGGTCAATGGAAAGATTTGACACAATGGCACAACATCAATGCATGGGGTAAAACAGCTGAGCGCATTCAAAAAGCACTTTCAAAAGGTCAAGAAATTATGTTAGAAGGTCGCCTTGTGAACCAAGCTTATGAGTCCAAAACAGGTGAAAAAAGATACAGCACGATCGTTGAATTGACCGACTTTTTGATGTTGGCTCCAACAAAAGCAGAAAACAATTAATCCATCCAAAATCCAAATACCATGAATCACGTTAATTTAATCGGAAAAGTAAGCTCAGAACCTAAGTTTACAGAGTTACAAGACGGACGAAAAGTTGCCAAATTTTCAATGTCCACAAAAGAAATCTACCTAGATGGAGATGGAAAAACTAAAACTAGAAGCAATTGGCATTTAGTTACCGCTTGGGGTCGTTGGATCAAAGTACTCGAAGAATTAGGGCACGTTGGTTCAGAAATGGCTATCGAAGGAAAATTAGTTAGTCGCTTTTACAACTCAAAAGGCGAACGCAAATTCGTTTCAGAAGTTGAGGTGAATGACATTATCCTCATGTAATCAAACACAAACAGCACAAACAATTTTTAAATAACACATTTCAATAATTTTCTAAAAATACACACCATGACAACAATGCGCAATTACGTAACATTAATCGGAAACATCGGCACGAACACACAAATTACAAAATTTGACAATGGAAAATCAGTTGCACGATTCAGTCTTGCTACCACCAAACCAGAGCGTAAAAATGATGGCAAATACAAAGATACAGTTGAATGGCACCGCGTTTTCGCTTGGGGAAATTTGGCTGAGTTCATCGAGCAGTATGCTGAGAAAGGTAAAAAAGTAGCCATCCACGGCCGATTAGTGAACAGAACATACTTAAATCAAGAAGGTCAAAAACGCAATTTGACAGAAGTGGAAGTTAGACAAATTATTGGACTATAAACATCCAACCAAACGATAAAGAAAAACGGCTACTTCAAGTTGAGGTAGCCGTTTTTTTATGATGATTTTCTAAGATTATTACTTTTTCCGTCTATTCTCCAACCAACTAGGCATTGGTTTTCCGGCTTTTGGTTTTTCCTCTCCCAACAATTTTTCAATTAAATCTGGACGTTTTGCTTTTTCCAATCGCTGTTTGATCCAAGCTTGATTTTCGCGTTTATACCAGAAAAAGAAACGATTTTGATTCAATTTTTCCTCTTTGGTTTTTACTGTTTTAACAGGTTTCAAAGTGTAAGGATGAACACCTGTATAATAAATCACTTCTGCTACAGTCATTGGCGTTGGCGTGAAATCTTGCACTTGTTCCAATTGGAAACCCATGTCTTTTGTTTCCGCAGCCAAATTCGCCATATCTTCTTCCTCACAACCTGGATGCGATGAAATGAAATAAGGAATCAATTGCTGTTTCAATCCATGCTTTTCAGAGATTTTGTCGTATTTCTCTTTGAATTTATGGAAATATTTAAACGACGGCTTACGCATTACACGTAAAGTTGCGTCCGAAGTGTGTTCCGGTGCCACTTTCAATCTTCCACTGACGTGACGTAAAATCACTTGTTCAATGTATTCGTCGTGGTTGCCGTCTTCGTTGTTTTTATTGAAATCATCCACCAATAAATCGTAGCGAATTCCGGAGCCAACAAACGCTTTTTTAACTTTCGGATTGGCGTCCACTTTGCGATATAATTCTGTCAAAGGTTTGTGAGATGTATCCAAATTGCTACAAATCACAGGATGAATACAGCTCGGAGAAGTACAACGTGCACAAATCGCTTCGTCTTTCCCTTTCATCTTGTACATATTCGCTGAAGGACCACCTAAATCAGAAATATAACCTCTAAATTCAGGGTGATTTACCACTTGTTCCACCTCAGCTAAAATCGATTTTTCGCTCCGTGATGCTATGAATTTTCCTTGATGCGCTGAAATTGTACAGAAACTACAACCTCCAAAACAACCGCGGTGCATATTGATAGAAAACTTAATCATATCATACGCTGGAATAGCACCACGCTTTTTGTATTTCGGGTGTGGCATACGTGTGTAAGGTAAATCAAAGGATTTATCTACCTCATTTTCCGTCATCGTTTTGTAAGGTGGATTGATAACCAACGTTTCCTTTCCAACGTGTTGAATAATACGGTTAGCTTCCCATTTGTTGGATTCCACTTCCACGATTTTGAAGTTGGCAGCGTATTTAATTTTGTCTTGTAAACAATCTTCGTGACTTGCCAATTCAACCGTTTCCCAGTTTTTGTTTTTGGGCAAATCCAATTCCTTTTCTTGAAGAAACGCAACTTGTTTCAAGGTTTTAGCTTGATTGAAAGGAACGCCTTTTTTAAGTAAACGCAATAATTCACGTAAAGGTTGTTCGCCCATTCCATACACCAATAAATCAGCTTTTGAATCCACTAAAATAGATGGCATCAATTGATCTTTCCAGTAATCGTAATGCGTAACACGTCGCAGTGAAGCTTCAATTCCACCTAAAAGTACAGGCACATCTGGAAATAAATCTTTTAGAATATTACTGTAAACAATTGATGCATAATCGGGACGAAAACCTGCTTCTCCTCCTGGCGTGTAGGCATCTGTGGAGCGCAAACGTTTGTTAGCAGTATAATGATTGACCATTGAATCCATACAACCAGCAGTTACGCCAAAAAACAAACGTGGTTTTCCTAATTTTTTGAAATCGCGCAAATCGTCTTTCCAATTAGGTTGCGCCACAATTCCGATTCGTAAACCTTCATCTTCAATGATGCGACCAACCACCGCCGTTCCAAAAGCAGGATGATCTACGTAGGCATCACCGGAAATTAAAATCACATCAAATTCTTCCCAGCCACGCTTTTCTGCCTCTTTCAAGGACATAGGAAGCCAATCGGATAATGGTCGTTCGTTATTCATAGTGCAAAATTACGGATAGAAGTTGAGATTGTGCGACTTATACCAAAGTTAGAACTTTATAAAATCACTTTGAAAACGTTATGGATATTTCAAAAAAGTCAACTATTGAATTCAGAAACAACAAGATTTGGAAACGATTTTGGTTTTATGTAAACTTGGAAAAAAGTGTATGTAATCTCAGAATAAACTTTAGGCAATTTCGGAATTTTGTCTATGTAATTTCGGAATAATCTTTAAGTAATTTCGGAATTTTATCTATGCAATTTCGGAATTTTTAATTATAAATAATTGAATTATAGCATTTTATGTTCAATTTAAAATTTGAGTTTTTATCAGCTTATTTTTTTTCGTTTTTACTCGAGTAATAAAGATAAAAAACAAACCGATTCCGAAACAAATTAAACCACTTTGAAGCACCCAAAGCGGCAATTCTAAAGGAATATCAAGGTGCGTTGTGATTCCCATAATGCGCGATAGTCCGCCGGGCAAAATGAGTAATTCGTCGTTTAGGTAGGTCAACATTTTTTCTAGACCAATAAAATACACACTTGCTCCACCAACTAAATAGAGTATGCCTTGTACAAGCAGGACTTTTCCAAAAGCTTGAAATCCGTTGTTTTTTCGTTTGAATTCGAGCCATAATCGCAAGTAAATCCAAGCAGAAATGAGAATCCAAATGGAGAAGAATGCAGTTCTGAAATTCTCAGAAGTCCAAAATGGTAACCAAAAAGAAATCGGTCCACGAATTGAAATCGCAAGCATTGGAAAAAGTAATAAACTCAAGCTCAACAAAGCTAGTGGCCACATCCGCTGCGCTATAGACAAAATATGTTGACCTAAAAGTAGGCGAATTGTTAGCAGGTAAATTAAAAACAAACTGAAGAGCCAAGTTGTGAATATCGGCGCTAAAAACGCGGTGAAAAGCAATAAGGCAAGCAACATCCAAAGCACCAAAAATCTAAAATTTCGAGTAGGAGCAATTTTTATTTTTCTACTTTGGAGAGCGAAAATACTGCTAATTAAAAGTCGTCCGTCTGGATTTCGTGATAATCTAAGTAACTGTAATCCAAAAATTAACAACCAAGAAAGCGCTAACCAAGAAACCAGCGTTGAACGTTCCAAAATCTTAATTCCGTGCGCTGCTTCGGTAAATGAATAGGCAGGAAAATCGAGGTTTTTACCATATTTAAGTTGGTGTTCTTTCGCTCGAATTTTAAAAGTTGCCAATGCTTTTTGACCAGTGATTTTTGAAGTTTTATTTCCAGTTGCAATCCAATCGTAATAGGCCAAAAAGGAAGTGCGGTAAGCTCCCAAGGTTTTAAAAAGTTGTTCTTGATACTTAAAAGCAGCTATCAATTTTCGAAATTCAGCTTTGTTTTTTGTGACTTTTCCAGCAACATTTTCTAACTCTTTTCGCATACGAATGGTACTTGAAATGGCATCTTCCCCTTCTTTAATTGCTGGTTTGATTTTTCCTCTACTCACGTGGTAAATTGCTCCTAACGCCGCACTTGAACCACCAACAATGTCCCATTCAAAAATCCAGAGCATCGGCGGAGGCTCCAATCCCAAAGCTTTAACATACAGCTTAGAATAATTTCCGATGTACAATCCTTTTTCAATTGCCTCGTGGGATGCCAACAAAACTCCGCTAACTTTTTTTTGAACTTCTGGATTTGTGCTAAACTTCTCCGCCACCCAATTTCGGGTAATCGAATCGATCGATTGATTTGGGTTTTGGGCAAGTTGCGACAAAGCGAATACATTGGCGTCAGTAATGGTATTGAAACCGTAAAATGGATAAGTCGAAAGAGGGCCTGCGCGCAACGGACCGCCTTCTTGCGACCACAACCAAATTCCCTGAATGCGCGGATTTTTTTGTTGCAATTGCACCAAAGCTTGTTGATGTAAAGGAGCAACATAATTTGGTAAAGCGCCCAAACCTTCAAATTCTCGACGCGCTTGAAATTCAACAATTCGATTTTGTTTTCCTTGGTATAAAGTGCGATTAAAAGGAAGCCAACTGTAATAATCACCGTTGCAATATTTCGTAGAAATGATGAGGTTCGGCGAGTTTTGTTTACCTAAAACTTCTTGGTACGTTTCGGGATTGGTGTGCATATCGCCAATTTTCCCAACGCCAACTGACCACGAGCGAAAAATGATTTTTTTATGATTACGTTCAGCTACTTCTAAGAAACACTTTAACATCAAATCCACAGCCTTTTTATCTTTCACATAGAGTTCGCTGAAATAATCCCAACCCGGTTTGTTATAAACGCTTCCCGCTTCTCCAATACGAATCATCAAGCCATCAACGTTTGGCATATTTTCAAAAAGTTCTTCTAAACCAGCTTGATACACTTTCCAAAATTCTTTTTGCTGCACATCAACTTTTCCAAATCGTTTCTTGAAATAAGCTTCCAAAGGCTTTGTTAAAGTCACCATATCCGTGTAGAGGTAGGTTTTTAGACCATTGGAATTTGCAATTTCTGCTAACGAATTAAAGGCAGTTCTTAGCGCTAAATGTCGCTTGATATAAGGAGTTTCTGGTGAATAAATCAACGATTGATCGGGGTGTTTTGAGAAGGTAACAAATTCAAGAAACAAGGGAAGCACGATCCCATTCATTCCTAAATCGCCCATTTTCTGGGTGTAAATTTCAGTTTGCGCTTGAATGCGTTTAAAGGAATTCTCTTTTATGAATGGATATTTTTCCAGTAGTAAATCCTCAAAACGATGAACGTTGTGTTCGTAATTATTGCCCCAATTTGCGGTGTCAGGTAGAATCCCAACGCCACCAAAATCTACAAGTCGCAAGCTTAATGAATCAGCTTTTTTTTCTGGAATTTTAATCAGCGCTTCAATTTTCTTTGCTTTGAAAGAAATCTTCAAAAATCCATTTATTTCTTGAGAAACCCACCAACCGAAAAGGCCAGTTGTAAGAACAAAGCAAAAAATCAAAATCTTGGACATAGAAAAGTAGGTTTACGTTGTTTGTAAGGTGAAATATACGAAAGACTTTTCAGATTGAAATTTCTTGGAAATGAAAAGACACTCCACTTAACATGATTCCTCCCTTTGGTCGGAATGACCGTTAAGTGGGGATTTTTGCGAAAATGCTTTACATTTTCGCCTCCTTCCCCCAACCCAAGAGTCGTTCCGACTGGAGGGAGGAATCTTTTCAACTTTCAAAACTCGTTTTAATTCTCAAAAAAAATAGCGACAGAAGTAATCCATCGCTATTTAATATTTTGAAAATGTGTCTAATTAGATCAACCCAGCGCTACTCGTCGGTAAATCTCTGCTCACTTTTTTGAATAATCCTTGCAATACTTTTCCTGGTCCAACTTCAATCACTTCGGTGCAACCATCAGCCAGCATATTTTGCATAATTTGTGTCCATTTTACAGCTCCAGTTAATTGTAACACCAAGTTTTTCTTAATTTCATTCGGGTCAGAAACGGCTTGTGCATTTACATTTTGGTAAACTGGACAAATCGGAGTTGAAAATTGAGTTGCTTCAATTGCTGCTGCTAATTCTTCTCTTGCTGGTTCCATTAAAGGAGAGTGAAAAGCACCACCAACTGGTAAAATTAAAGCACGTTTTGCTCCAGCTTCCAATAAACGTTTACACGCTTCTTCCACCGCTGGAATCGCACCTGAAATTACTAATTGTCCTGGGCAGTTGTAATTCGCCGGAACAACAACTCCGTCAATTTCACTGCAAATTTTCTCGATTACTTCGTCTTCTAAATTCAAAACTGCTGCCATCGTAGAAGGTTGCGCTTCACATGCTTTTTGCATCGCCATTGCACGTTGGTAAACCAATTTCAAACCGTCTTCAAAACTCAAAGTTTTATTTGCAACTAAAGCTGAAAATTCACCTAATGAATGTCCTGCCACCATATTTGGTTGAAAAGCATCGCCTAAACAAGCAGCTAAAATTGTTGAATGCAAAAAGATTGCTGGTTGCGTCACTTTTGTTTGTTTCAACTCTTCATCCGTTCCTTCAAACATAATTTTCATGATGTCGAAACCAAGAATTTCATTGGCTTTATGGAACAGTTCTTTTGCTAAATCGGAGTTGTCATATAAGTCTTTGCCCATTCCTGAGAATTGCGCACCTTGACCTGGGAATACATAAGCTTTCATAAAGGGATTTTTTACAAAGGTAAAATTATTTTAGTGAGTGAATTCTGACTCTAAATTAGAATTAGGTGTAAATCTCAGGTTGAAATTAATTTTCTTTTCTTTTTTTCTTGACAAAAAAAGAAACAAAAAAGTCAAGGCTCTGAATTTCTTTTTGTTCGCAATCTTAAACTCAAAAAAATATTTACAACTCGTTGCGAACAATTTTAACTCCTTTCTGAAACTGAAATTTTTCTAAAATGTTCTTACAGAAATTTTAAAAATTAATCAGTTTCAGTTCAGTAGCTAAAACCTAGAAATTCAAGGCCGAATTAGTTCGCTAACGTTTGTTTTTTGGTTTCAGTTCTAATTATTTGTTTTGACTTTTTATTTAAGTAATCGATATAAAAGCGAGCAATTAAACTTTTTTTTAAAATTTCTAACTAAAAAAAGCAACCTCTAGAAATCCTTGTGCGTCAATAGAGGGTCGAACAAAAACGTTTGTTCATTTTGGTTTTATTTAACTTGCAGATACCTGAAAAGATTTTAAGCAGCGGAAACGTTTCTCTAATTCTTTTCAGGTTTTTTTTTGATTAAGAATTTGGGGTGTTGTTGCTACTTATTGACGAAAATTCATTTTTTGGAAGTTTTCGTCAGTAGCGAAGAAACCCCACGCCCCGACGGAAGAAAAAACGTTTTCTAGCTTAATTGGGTTTTTCGCTTCTGAAAAAATCATCTCATTTCAATTAATTTCTCCATTCAACAGCCAATCAATAACATTTATTTTTTGAATGCCTTCAATGTTTGTTGTGTCGAAGTCTAGTGTTAGTAGGAATTTAGGGTAATTGTCACGAATATTTCTAAATGCCGAAATTTCACGTTCAAAGGTTTTTTCGTCATTAACAGTGAACGCAACTTGGTAATAAGACCGCTCATTGTTCGGCTTTTGCACAACAAAGTCAATTTCTTTATCATTGTTTTTTCCAACATATACTTTTCCTCCTCTTCTCAACAATTCAAAATAGACAACATTTTCAAGCTTTCGACCTAAATCAGCATCGTATTTATTTGTTGTAACTACGTTTTTTAATCCTAAATCAACTAAATAATATTTCTGGTTTGTGGTGAGCAATTCTTTGCCTTTTATGTCATAGCGGGATGCAGGATAGATAATATAAGATTTAGTTAGGTATTCTAAATACTTAATTATAGTATTGTGTGATATCGTTTTATTTGAATTTTTATTCAAAGCCTCAGCAATGTTAGTGGGAGAAATATAAGAACCAACACTGTCAAAAACAAAACTTATCACGCGATGTAGATTATCTAGATTACGAAGTTTGAACCGTTGTGCAATATCTTTAATTACAACGGTGTCGTATATGGATTGTAAGTAATCATTTGCCAAGTTTTCGTTTCGCTGTGCGAGCGTCACGGCCTCTGGAAAACTACTCGAATTAATGTAATTTCGAAATAATCTATCTGTGTTTTTTTCATTTTTAAGTGAAATTAAATATTCGGAAAATGAATAAGGCTGAACATTAATTGAGATGTAACGACCTGTCAATAAAGTAGCTAGTTCACTTGATAGTAAATATGCATTTGAACCAGTAACATATAAATCAATGTTTTTTTGTGTAAATAATGCATTTACAAGTTTCTCAAAGTCAGTAATAACTTGCACTTCATCAAGGAATACATAGTGTTTGTTATCATTCGAGAATGTTTGTTTTATTTCATCATATAGTATTGTCCAATCTACTAAATGTAGATTTTCGCGCTCTTCAAAATTTAGAAAAATGATATTCTTCTTTTCAACACCGTTTGCTAAAAGTTCATTTTTGAAAGCTTCCAATAAGGTAGATTTTCCGCTACGTCTAATTCCCGTAATTACTTTAATTACATTTTGATCCTTAAGTTGTCGCAACTTTTGGAGATATGATTCACGGTTTATCATTGCTTTTCATTTAATTCTACAGCAAAGATATACTTCTTATTGACGAAAATTCATTTTTTTGGAAGTTTTCGTCAGTAGCGAAGAAACCCCACGCCCCGACGGAAGCGAATAGCTTTGCGAACAAGTGCTCACAGCGTCAAGCTGTAAAAAGCGACCGAAGGAAGCTCTTTTGCGGCTTTTTTCGTGGCGTAATGCAACTTGGAGCAAACTTGCAGCTGTAGGCGGAGTGCGCTGTTTGTGGGTTGAAAGGCGCCAAAAAAACTTAAGACCTTTTCAAAAGTCACTAATTGAGGCTTTCTAAAAATTTAGAAACGGAGTTTACTGTAGTAAATGAGGATTTTAAATTTTTTGAGTAACGAAGAGTAGTGAGTTTTGCAACGGTCTTAACCTAACAATAACTACAATACTTCGAATCCGGATTATGCTCTAAAAATTCTTCCGTGTCGTACAGTTCATTGATGATGTCGGTTACTAAATCCACGAGTTGGGTGGTGACATCTTCTACGGTGCCATCTTCGAAATTCAAGCGGTAATCTTTTTTTACCTCCACCAAGGAAATGATTTTGGCTTCTGACGGAAAATGGTTGAATCGCTCCTTGAAAAACAAACAATACAAAGCAAGTTGCAAGGCGTGTTTGCAGTTTTTAAACGACAACATTGGATGGTCTAATTTTTTGAAATTGACATCTTTATCCGTTACCTTTCCACTTTTGTAATCGATTACACGATAAGCGTCTCCCACTTTATCAATGCGGTCAACTAAACCACTAAAATGTATGGTCTTCGTTTGTCCTGCAAGTTCCAATTCAATGGATTTAGAGAGTTTCACTTCGAGCATTATGATGTCGATTGGCACTTGACTACTCTTCACAAATTCGCGTTCTTCCAACAGTAAATTTCGGGTGATTGTCATCGCCATTTCATAACTCAATAAGTTTTTTCCTTTCATAAAAAGGGACTCGTCACCGTTGAAATGGGTCATAAATTGTTTGTGCAATACCTTTTTATAGAGACTTATCATCGTGTCGATTCCGGCTATTGACAAGGGTGGCGGCGTAGGTGTTTTCTTTGTTCCATCAGAAGTGTAGTGCGCGTAAGGCGTGTACAATTCTTCCAAGGTGTCGTGGATAAAAGTTCCAAAGGTGTTGGCTTCCAGTTCTTCTTCTACATCTTGATCTTCGCCCAAATCAGCCAAGTAGCGGTAGTAAAAATCCAAGGGACAAGCCAAGTATTTATTCATCGCTGAGGCAGAAAGCGAACGCTCAAAAAAGGCATCCAAGCGAGCAATGATTTCAGGTGTTTTTTCAACGGTATTTAAAGCCTTCATTTTTTCCTTCGGGAAAGGCACGTTGTAAAAATGACGATTGATGTGAATGTTTGGATTGATGCGCGTCAGTTCAAGTTCTAATTGCGTGATGTATCGACTTGCTTCATTGCTACCGATTTGCTCGATTGCCGTGGTGTATGTAAGTGTCAACTTTTTGCAATTGTGTAACAAGCGGTAAAAATGATGCGCGTAAATTCCTTGTTTGTCGCGGGTTGAAGGCAATCCCAAACCATAGCGCAAGTCCATTGGAATGATTGTTTTGATGGGATTTGTACTTGGTAGTTTTCCTTCGTTTAGACCTAGAATTAGCACGTTGTCAAAATCCAACAAGCGTGTTTCTAACAATCCCATAATTTGCAAACCATTGATGGGATTTCCGTGGTAAGCAATGCTTTTTTTGTTCCAATGTTGAAAGAACAACAACTTAAAACTTCGCAAATTGAAGTAAGGAATATTTTCACTTAAAATCTGTTCGAAGCCTACAAGCGCTTCGTCGAAAATGGCGAGAATATTGCGTTCAAATGCGGCAGTTTGTGGCAAAAGATTTAAAAGTAAGGAGTTGATTTTTCGAACGCAATTCATCGCTAACTGCCAATCATTTTTCCAGTCGGTATTCATCATCTCTAGCAATTCCAAAACGTGTGCTTCCAAGGCCAGATTTGAAATGTTTTGAAAGATTTTGTTTTTGCGAATCGTGTCTTGTTCCACTTTTACCAATGCTTGTTTTTCTTTCAATCCAAAAGCAGAAATGGTAAAAACGTGATTGATAATGCGTTGTAAGTCTTTGTGATAAATTGCTTGGGTTTTGAAACGGCCTTTATTTTCTTGAATTTCAAAAAGCAGTTCTACCCACGTTTTTACAGGTGTTTGATTCAAGGGCAAACCGAGTGTGATGTTGGCTTTTCCGACATTCGCAGGAATATTTTTCACCATCGAACTAATCAAACTTTCATCTGCTAAAAGCACAAGCGTATTGTTGATTTCATCAGGAGACAATTTCGCTAATTCAGTGGCCGCAACTTTTACTTGTCCAGTGTGTTGAGCACATTCAACTACTTCGATTTCAAGCTGTTTGTGATTCAGTTCTTGTTGAACAAAGGTCGGTTTTTGAATTTCTAAAAATTGTAAATCTTTTCGAATAAAAGAACCCGCCTCATGCGCTTGATTTTTAAAGTAATTTTCATCAACATCAATAATGAAATCTGCTTGCTTGAGGTTTCTGAGTTTTTTAATAATGGTTAGCTCAGCTGTTGAAAGGGCATTGAAACCAGCGAAAATAAAATGTTTTCCATCGCGGTTTTTTATCAAGTCAATGTCTTCCGCAATTTTGCGATAAGCTAAAGCAGAAGTGATATAATCATTGGCTTTTACTTTCAAATGCAAGCCTTCGTAATAGGTCGGAATGCGGTCCCAAAACTCCATAAATTTCTGCTGAGAAACCGATAATTTATCGTCGTCGATGTTCCAACTTTCGAGTTCTTTGATTGCTTTCAGGTTTTTAAAAACTTGCGAATGATCGAGCATGTAACGGTCCAAATCTTCAAAGTCGCTCAATAACATCGTTCCCCAAGTCAGGAAATCTTCAAATGTTGCGTCTTTTCCTTCTGGTGTTTTTTGGTAAATTTCAAACAGGTATAAAAGCAAGCGTGTTTTGTCGATAATTGGCGGCGAATAGCTTTTCACCCAGCGGTCAATCGTGGTTATTTCAGGTGAAAAAATAGGTTTTTCATAGACTGAAAGCAAGGATTTCACAAGGTATTTTGTGGCGCGTTCTGAGGGTAAAATGATTACCAAATTTCGCAAGTCAAAATCTTGTTCTTTGATGTAATGCGCAAGTTGATCGGTGAATTTCATGTGCTATTTTTGGGTTAAAAACGTCAAATAACCTGTGCGATTAATGCTTTTGAAAAGTACTTTCGGGTAGTAAGCACCGAACAAAGGCGGATTTTTCATCTTTTTCTTTTTATCTAAAATAAATCGATAAGCCGTTGTTTGGTTTTCTTGCAATTCAATGAAATCGATTTGTTGACGCGTGTGACTTCTCCAGAAATAATAAGCGAAATTTTTACCATTCATTTTGTTCCATTTAATGCGTTCGGCAATCAACCAATTTTTCCAAAGTGCATCTTCGTCCATACGCATTGACAAAGGATTGAAGTTATTGATAAGCGCATTTCTTATTCCATTGTCGGCAAAATATACGAAGTGTAATTTTTTTAATTCGTATTTCTGTTCTGTGTGATAACTATGTAATAAAAACAGAATATGTGCTTTTTGTAAAAGTTCAAGGTAGCGTTGAACGGTTTCATTGTCCACGCCAATTTTCTCTGCTATTTGGTTATAAGAAATCGCTTCTCCGACCAAGTGTGCGGCAATTTGCAGGGTTCGCATCAAAGCAGCTTTTTTATTTACTCGGTCTTCCACCCCCAATTGTGTTGCGATGGTTTCATCTACGATTTTCAATAACAACTCAGTCGCATTTTCTGGGAAATCAGCAATTTGTGGGTAGTTTCCATAAATCAAACGGTGCTCGATTCGTTGGTCTTCACGTGCCATTCCATAGATTTGCGTCAGCTCGTAATAAGTCGGCGCCGGAAGATAGTAGTCTAAACCTTCCCATTTCAAAGCTTCTTTTAATTCCTCAATGATGGGTGGTTCAAACGCACAAGAAAGAATCACACTTGCTTTAATGCTTTCTGAAAGAACTTCGTTTAGCACATGTTGCAAGGACTCAAAAAGCTGAGCGTTTCCAACAACCACGAATTGAAATTGGTTAAAATACCAACGCATTTCCTCTTCAGTCAGTTGTGCGAATTTCTTGCGAATTTTTTTGTTTTTGAAATCAACCACTTCATATTTCACGCCGAGTTGTTGAAGGCATTTTTCTGCGAAAGGCATTTTCCCAACACTCGGTGGACCTGAAAGCAGAATGATTTTATTTGTTTTTAATTGTTCTGTGAAACTCGATTCTATAATGCGTTGCATGAAAAATTATCTTTAAAATTTGGGTTCTAAAGATACGAGATAATGTTGAATTAAGTCCTTTAAAAACGCGAGATTAAAATTTTATTTGCGGAAAGGGTTGGTTTCGTGTGTTAAAAACGGAGTGTAGTTTAGAGGAAAAGGGGAGGACGAAACTTAGGAAGTAACACTAAATGTGCGTCTTATAAAGTATCATTTTTGAAATACCAAAGATGCTTGTAAAATTATTTTCTCTACTTTAATGGCACAAAAAAAATCCTCCGAAATGAAATCGAGAGGACTTTTTTAAGTGTAATGTAGAATGTAGAATGTAAAATGTAGAGTTTCTAATTCATTTTACATTTTCGATTATTTCTTCGCAATGATTGTTTTTGCGCTTCCAATCCATGTTGCAGGACCACCAGCTAAGTAGCCTTGAGAACCTAGTCGGGAATATGCAATTTTCCCATCTTTTGATTTTTCAGCAGTTACAAACCAACAAGTTGGGTAACCTTGAACTCCAAATTGTTGTTGCAATAAGTTATTTTGATTTCTCGTTGCTTCTGATTGTTTATTTACTCTTGGGAAATCAACATCAACTAATACAACATTTGCTTTTGCCCATTCAATAAACTCTGGTGTTTTGAAGACTTCTTTTTGAAGACGAATACACCATCCGCACCAGTCGCTTCCTGTGAAAAATAACATAATTGGTTTTTTCTCTTTTTGAGAAATAGAAATTGCTTTTTCCATATCTGTATGCCAAGTCAAATCTTGTGCAAAAGAAAGTGTGCTAAAAAGCAAGAAAAATACAGCTGTGAAAATCGTTTTCATTTTTAAAAATTTTGGTTAAAGATAATAAGATTTAGTCCTTTTCAAATACCGTGCAAAAAATTTAAGTTTTGTTTGCAAAGCCGAAAAATAGTTCTCTTGTAAAACTAACAATTCAAAAAGTTGAATGACAACTTAAAAGATTCCTCACGAAATACCGATGACAACTTAAAAGATTCCTCGCCGTGCTCGGAATGACACTTGGGTTAGATAAGGAGGCGAAAATGCGAAGCATTTTCGCATAAACTTACTAGGAGAGAGTCATTCCGACTGGAGGGAGGAATCTTATAAAAATAAGGAACTAAAAATTAACACTTAAAAGTTGTCATTGATAGTGAATTGAGACTACATAGCTCTGGAGGTTTTTTTTGTTAAAAAGCAACACCAGTAATCTATTAAACTTAAACTTGGTAAACCAATCCAACGATTTTAACATTTGGCTTTTCTTAACTTGATTTCCTCTTAGTGCTTCAAGCTAAAATTTGTACCTATATTCGTTCTACTAAAACCAAGTTATGATTAAATTGTTACACGTCTCTTTGATTTTATTATTTTCTTTTTCAGCTACTATTTTAGTTGCACAAGCACCCACCCAAACCGTTCGTGGGAAAATCTACGATAGCGAAACAAACTTCTCTCTTGTTGGGGTAAAAGTTGAAATTAAAATTGAAAAAAGTGAACCTTTTCGGGCGATAACAAATCCTGATGGGGAATTTGAAATTAAAAAAGTTCCAGTAGGAAAGCATCAAATCACAGCGACTTATTCCATGTATGAAAGTAAAACGGTGACTATCGAGGTAAATTCTGGAAGAGAGTTAATTGTCAATATTCCTTTGATGGAATTGATTACAACCAAGGAGGAAGTGACCGTTACAGCAAAAAAGAAAGGCGATGTTATTAATGAAATGGCGGTGATTTCTGCGCAACAATTCAGTGTGGAAGAAACAAATCGCTATCCAGGTTCACGAATGGATCCTGCGCGAATGGCTTCCAATTTTGCAGGTGTACAAGGTGCTGACGATTCTAGAAACGACATCGTTATTCGCGGAAATTCACCACTTGGCGTCGTTTGGCGTGTGGAAGGAATCGATATTCCTAACCCATCGCACTTTGCAATTTCTGGAAGTACAGGTGGACCCGTTTCGGTATTGAATAATAAAATCTTGAGTAATTCCGACTTTTTCATGAGTGCATTTCCAGCAGAATATGGTAACAGTACTTCTGGCGTATTTGATTTAAAATTGCGAAACGGAAACAAAAATCAACATGAGTTTACAGGGCAATTTGGTTTTCTTGGAACAGAACTATTAGCCGAAGGACCGATGAGCAAAAACGGAAAATCAAGCTATTTGGTGATGGGCAGATACTCCACACTTTCCTTGTTTCAGCAATTGGGAATTCAAATTGGTACCGACGCTGTGCCTGTTTATGGCGATGCGGCTTTCAAATTTAATTGGCAACTGAAAAAAGGCGGTCAACTTTCGGCTTTTGGAATCGGAGGAAAAAGCAACATTTCAATCATGATTTCTGAGCAAACTGAATATTCTAAAGAATTTTATGGTGAAGGCGATCGCGACCAATATTTTGGAACCTCGATGTTTGTGACGGGTTTAAATTACAAAAAAGCACTCAATGAAAAAACCTTTGTTGCCGCAACACTCGCTTATTCTATGGAAGAACAACATTCTTTACATAATTATTTGCAGCGAAGTTTAGATACCAACGCAACAACAAATGCTGTTTCAATTCGCGTTGATTCGATTTATCAATTGATGTCATACAAATTTTCAATTAATAAATTATCGGGTTATTTCAGCGTCAATCACAAATTCAACAAACAACATTTAATCAAAGCCGGAATTAATGTCGATGGGTTTTATATGAATCAATTAGACTCTGCATTAAAAAATGTTCTAGTTCCAAATGAATTTTCCGTGCGCTGGGATTATCAAGGTTTTTCTGCATTAATACAACCTTTTGTACAATGGAAATGGCGTGCGAACGAAAACTTAGATATTACTGCAGGAATCCATACGCAGTATTTTTCGCTTACCAATAGTTTAAGTATTGCAGAACCTCGCTTGGGATTAAAATACCGCATGAAAGGCAATCAATCTATTTTTATGGGCGCTGGAATGCATAGCCAAATTCAACCGCTTTATACTTACACCTATCATTTGACTGCTGCTGATGGTTCGAAAATCTACCACAACAAAAACATGGATTTTATGCGTAGCCTTCACACAGGAATTGGTTACGAAAAATCGATTGCAAAAGCTGGTTTAAATATTCGCACAGAAGCCTACTACCAATATTTATATGATGTTCCCGTAACAATTGCTCCTTCGTCTTTTTCAATGATTAATATGGGTGGTGGTTTTGCTCGAATTTTTCCAGATTCATTACAAAATACTGGAACAGGTTTGAATTATGGTTTGGAATTGACCGTTCAGAAATACTTTGACAAATCGTTCTTTTTCTTGTTTTCAGGAACAATTTACGATTCAAAATATACAGGCAGCGATGGGATTTTAAGAAATACTTCTTATAATGGGAAATACGTTGCGAATTTATTAGTCGGAAAAGAATTCAAATTAGGCGCAAAACATGTTCTGGGAATTGGAGGGAAAGTTACCGTTGCTGGCGGAAGAAGATATGGATTGGTGAACATTGCTGAAACGGAAGAATTGAAAGAAATTATCTTTTTAGATTCTATGTTCAATGACTTACAATTTCAGGATTATTTCCGAATGGATTTGAAAATTAGCTGGCGAATGAATGCTGCAAAAGCAACACACGAAATCGGTTTAGACTTGGTTAATATTTTCAATACACGTAATTTATTAAGTCTGGCTTATGCTCCAAGCCTTGACCCAAATGAAGTAGCGCAACCTGGATATCAACCAACAGCACAAAAAACACAGCTCGGATTCTTGCCAATCTTCTACTATAAAATTGATTTTAAAATAGCTAGAAAGGAATAAACGAAGGTGAAACAAACAGACATTGGCATTCTAATTTACCGCAAAAACTATTCTGAAAGTAGTTTGATTTTAACTTTCTTTACTGAAAATAAAGGACTTGCGACTTATATTTTTAAAGGCGCGAAGAAAAAACAGAAAGCCATTTTTGCGCTTGGGATTTATGAAATCACTTATTTCAAACGACCAGAAAGTGATATGGGAATTATCAATTCCTTGGACAACGCTGTTCCTTTAAATGATTTTTATTCCAATCCACAAAAGATAATACTTGGGTTTTTTATTGCAGATATCTTAAAGCAAACGATTAAAATGGAAGAAGCCGACCCTTCCCTGTTTGAATTTTTGAAAAATCAGATTTTAGTGTTAGAATCAGCGCAAGATTGCTTTAATTTTCCACTTCATTTCTTAGCAGGTTTAACCAGAGAATTGGGTTATTCGCCCTTATTTGAATCGGATAATCCAGTAAGTTTTGACATCAAAAAAGGCGAGTTTTCAGATTTCAAATCCATCAATTCCATTGGTGTAGAAGGAGAAGTCGTGCATTTACTCGGAAGCTTATTTCAAAATGAATTAACGACCAACTATTCCAATGAAACAACAAAAAAAGCACTTTACATTCTCTTAGAATACCTAACGATTCACACCCCAAAATTCAATGTTGCGAAATCAATGGAAGTGATTCGAGACACTTTGTATGTGTGATTTAAAAGAGAAATTTTTAGTTTAAAAAAGTCTGAATTACCAAAAGATTAACCCTTACTTCACAATTTCATAAGCATTCAATTTTCCTAAATCCACAATTGCCATGCTACCATCCTCGGTTTTTCCAAGCATTGAAATAAATTTAGCATTGAAGATAATTTCACTCGCGGTATAGGAAGTTCGTTGTTGAACAGTATTAAAAAGGTAGTCGTCTAATCCATTAATTTGAACTAAGATTTCAACTTTGCTTTCTATGAGTTGAGTTGCATTTAAACCATTAAGAGGACTTTCTTCGTTTATATCATGTACAACTGTCCAGTTCATTGCCAAAGATGTTAATTTATCAATTTCAAGAGGCAGGTTAAAAAAGCGAGTTGAACTGCCATTCTCATCGTCCACGTGCATGGATAAAATCACTTTAGCCGTCAGATCAGTCAAGTGATTATTTTTGTAATTACTCAAACGAAACATCAATCCTTTACCGTTTTTGTAAGGAGAAATCAACGCATTTTTGCTAAATTTTAAGAAAGCTTGTGGTCTTGAAAATCGGGCATAAATCAAACTGGTTATAACTGCAAAGGTCAGAATTCCTGTGAAAGACTCAATCGCTGCGATGCTATTGGTGATGGTACTTGTAGGATGAATATGACCGTAACCAACAGTTGTTATTGTCTGTGCACTAAAGAAAAAAGCTTGTAAAAATTCGTTTGCCCAACCTGAACCTAGTTGTGCTCCTTGTAAATCATTTACGCCAATGAAAAAATAGATAGTTGCAAAAAAAGTAT
>JBILQY010000317.1:0-3683 GCA_044372955.1 Crocinitomicaceae bacterium
ATTTTGAATTTGAAAGAATCGTTCAACAAAAAAAAGAGTAGTTTTGAAAAAAAAGATAAATGAAACAGCTCTTATTCACAGCATTTTTTCTAATTACTGGAGTTTTTTTTGCTCAAAGTAATTTCACTCCTGAAGGTTATTTAGGGTATAAAATCGGAACAAAATTTACGAGACAAGATAAAGTTGTAAGTTATTTTTATGAGTTGCAAAAGGAGTTTTCAAAAAATTTATTGGTTTGGAAATACGGTGAAACCTACGAAAAACGCGATTTGATTTTAGCTTATTTCGGAACTGAAGAAAACTTGAATAACCTTGAAAATATTCGAAAAGCACACTTAACAAATGACGAAAGTGAGAAAGTTGCAATTGTTTGGTTGAGCTATAACGTACACGGAAACGAGAGTTCAGGAACGGAGGCAGCGATGCAAACAGCTTTTTTACTTCTGACAAAAAACAGCGAATTTCTAAAGAATACGATTGTTATCATGGATCCTTGTTTGAATCCTGACGGTAGAGATCGCTATGTAAACTACTACAATCAATATGGTAACAAGGTACCTGATGTCAACGCTTTTTCGGCAGAACACCAAGAGCCTTGGCCAAGTGGACGACCTAATCATTATTTATTTGACCTCAACAGAGATTGGGCTTGGATGACGCAAGTTGAATCGCAACAACGCGTGAAACAATACAATCAATGGTTGCCTCACGTTCACGTTGATTTTCACGAGCAAGGAATCAACGAACCTTATTATTTTCCACCTGCGGCAGAACCATATCACGAAGTAATTACCAATTGGCAACGCGATTTCCAGAAAGAAATTGGAAAAAACCACGCTTCCTACTTCGATAAAAATGGTTGGCTGTATTTTTCGAAAGAGATTTTCGACCTACTGTATCCAAGCTATGGCGACACGTACCCAACGTTTAATGGCTCGATAGGAATGACATACGAACAAGGGGGAAGCGGTAGAGCTGGACTTTCCGTTCTTACACAAGTTGGAGATACTTTATCACTTTTAGATCGTGTAACACATCACGTAACAACTGGAATTTCAACTGTTGAAGTTGCTGCTAAAAAAAGCGATAAATTAATCAAGGAATACCGCGATTTCTGCAAAAAGAAGAATTACAAATACAAATCGTTTGTGGTTAGTGGCAATCAAAATAAAATGGGAGCATTGTTGGAATTACTCGATAAAAATGGAATCGTTTATGAATTGGCAAATGAGAATACAACAGTTAAAGGTTGGAATTTTAATACAGGTAAGGTAGAATCTTACAAAACAATTGCTGGCGATATGCTTGTTTCAACCGATCAAGATAAAGGAACACTGGTAAATGTTTTATTAGAACCACAAACGAAACTTTCAGATTCCTTGACTTATGACATTACGGCTTGGTCACTTCCTTTTGGTTTTGGTTTGCAAGCTTACGCCTCTGAAGTAAAAATCACTGGAAAATCCTACACGAAACCTGTTTTTGCTGAGTTTAAATCATTAGAAGCTCCTTACGCTTACGTTTGCCGTTGGAATTCATTGAAGTCCGCACAATTTTTGGGGCAATTGCAAGCAGCAAACGTCAAGGTTTATTTTTCCGAAAAAGCATTTTCTATGGAAGGAAAAAACTATGAACCTGGGACCTTAATTATTTTAAAAGGAGAAAATAAAAACATTGATTTAGAGTCGGTTATTAGTAAAATTACACGTGAACTTAAAGTGGAGATTTCATCTGTAAAATCAGGATTTGCCGATTCAGGAAATGATTTTGGAGCCTACAGCGTTAAACCTCTTCCTAAGCAAGAAATTGGAGTATTGTTAGGTGACAATTTTTCATCTTTGAGTGTTGGAGAAATTTGGCATTTCTTCGAGCAACAGTTTAATTATCCAATTCATTTGGTTTACGAAGACCGAATGAGTGAAGCGCTTTCGAAATTAAATGTACTTTTTGTTCCTGAAGGTTCTGCCAATTTAGGAGAAAATGAAGAATTAGTGAAATGGATTGAAAACGGTGGAAAATTAATAGTTATGGGGAGTGCTGTTGGAAATTTTGCTGGTATTGAAGGTTTTGGTTTGAAACGTGTTAACGCAGAAGATTCAGCAACAGAAAAAGTTTCATACGGAAATATGGAACGCCAACAAATCAGCAATGTGATAACAGGTGCAATCTATCCTTGCGCGATCGACAATACAAATCCATTGGCTTTTGGCTACACTGATTATTATACGATGCGTTTAACTTCAGAAGTATTTAATCTTGCTGATGGAACTGTTTTTGAATTGAAAAAAGACGCGCTTCCAGTGAATGGCTTTGTTGGTTCAAAAGTTAAAAAAGCGCAATCTGAAGCATTAACGGCAGGTGTTCACCCAATGGGAGCTGGTTCAGTGGTTTATTTAGTAGATAATCCGTTATTTAGAGGTTTCTGGGAAAATGGGAAATTAATGGTTGTGAATGCTGTATTTATGGTAAATAGATAAGGTTTATTGAGTATACGCTGTCGTACCACTAAAAATTAAACAACTGTAAACATAACTTGAAAAAAAATCTCTGTTTGAGCTATTATTTTCCGCAACAACGGGTTGCCTTTCTTTTTTTCTTGACAAAAAAAGAAACAAAAAAGTCAAGGCTCTGAATTTCTTTTTGTTCGCAAATGTTTGTTCTATAATTATTTATATCTCGTTGCGAACAATTTTAACTCCTTTCTAAAACTGAAATTTTTTAATCCGTCAGCTGACGGAACAGAAATTTTAAAAATTAACAGTTTCAGTTCAGAAGCTAAAACCATGAAATTCAAGGCCGAAGATTGATCGCTACTATTCAATAAATAGTTCTCACTTCGATTAAATTCTTGATTTTAAGGCTAAAGTATTTTACTAGTACGATTACGGATACACATAAAAGGTTTTGTTTCATAACAAAGTCTCCTCTATCTTAAAAAATCAATCCTAGAATTTTTTAATTGAAGATTGGTTTTGGACAAATTCCAACAGTCTAAAATAATTTCGTCACCTGGCTGTAAATCAGATAGATTACGCATGAAAAGAACAGGGTTAAATTCACCCGATTTCTCTAATTGACGTTCAATCTTATAGGCTTCCCATTTTATTGATTCTCCTTTTCGAATAATTTGATAAATGATTAAAGCAGGCTGAATGGTGTCCATTTTACAATTCGTTTGAAAGCGCAAGGTAGTGGCATTATTCACTTCATCCAATTTCCATCTACCAAAATTGTAAAATTCATCTTTACTCGTTAATTGAATAGCAAGGGGTAAAATTGCTTGTTTTACAGGCGTTTTTTCTGACCAATCAGAAAGCACTTGCTCATTTGTAGTGAGCTTATTTAGTTTTCCATTTTGAAATTTTAGTAACCAATAACCGATAAAAATAAAAGGCAAGGTAAACAGTAATTTAGCGTACCATTTTGATTGGTGTTTTTCATTTACGTGAAGATAAACGAGGTAAACGACTAAGGACCAGAATAAAAATTGAGATAAAAAATAGAGAATTAAGGTATCGTTTTTCTCAAAACTGAAAGTAATTGTGTGTTTTCCTGCGGGTAAAATGATTGCTTGGTAATTTTTGTTTACCCTTACAATACTTGTGGATTTTCCATCAATTTTGGCTTTCCATTGCGATTGAAAAGATTGTTGCAGAACCAGTAATTGTTGCTTTTTGGTGTTT
>JBILQY010000285.1:0-3983 GCA_044372955.1 Crocinitomicaceae bacterium
TGCATCGGCGTTCCACCAATAATTGACGTCAAACGCAATTGATCGCCACCTGTAAAGAAAATCACATCTGCATTTTTGATGCGATTGTAAGAATCATCAGAAAGTGCCTCTTCACGTTTTTCGATGTTCAACACTTCAACGTTTTCAGCCCCTAAATACTGAAATGCTTTTGCATATTCAGGTCCAACTTGATTTGGAACTTTGGAAGCTGTCGGAATGATTTCAATGCGTGAAGTTTTACCATTCTTAGATTCGTCAATGATTCTCTTAAGAATTCCTTTTTCGAAAAAGTTTAAGTTTTTCTCTACGTTATCCGTGAAATTACTTTCGGTGAAACTGCCTTTATCAACAGCGCCACCTATAATGATTAGTTTACCTTTTGGAGTCATAGTGGCAAAAATAGAAATTTTAACGTCGTTTAACTTTTGCTTAATATTGACTTTTCAACAAAGTTTTTAGAAGAAAGGCATAAATTTCAACTTAAAAAATGCTGATTTTGGTCAAAAAACGTGTTTTTTACTTTGTTAGAAATGATTTATTTGCTTAAATTCAATAGAAATTCAATACAAAAATGATGAAAGCAACGAGTCAAACTTATGTTTTAGAGATTAAACAAATTCTAAATAACGCACGGAAAAAAGCATATTCCGCAGTCAATACAGCAATGATTGAAGCGTATTGGTTAGTTGGAAAACGTATCGTGGAAGAAGAACAAAATGGAAATAAAAGAGCAAACTATGGAAAAGAACTTCTATTGAATTTGTCCAAAGAGCTTCTTGCTGATTTAGGGAAAGGGTATTCAGTTACAAATTTAAGATCGTTTAGGCTGTTTTATCTTTCATTTCCTAATTTAATTTCAATTCAGCAGACGGTGTCTGCTGAATTCAACACAAAAAGCCAAACAGTGTCTGGCGAATTTGAAAAACCTTTGTCTTCAAAACTTTCAGAGTTTATTAACTGGTCGCACTATCAATTAATTATGCGTGTTAATGATGAAAATGCAAGAGCATATTACCTAAAAGAAACGGCTCTCAATAATTGGTCTGTTCGTACATTAGAAAGAAATATTTCTACTCTTTATTATCAGCGACTACTTTCTTCACAGTCAAAGAACGAGGTTGAGAAAGAAATGGTAGAAAAAAATGAATCGAATCAAAATGAAAGCTTTGAATTTATTAAAAATCCATCTGTTTTGGAATTCCTCAATTTACCAGTTAATCTTGCTTACACAGAAGCGGAATTTGAAAAAGCACTGATTGATAACCTTCAGAAATTTATTCTTGAATTGGGGAAAGGATACGCTTTTATTGAGAGACAACAATTGGTTAGAACTGAAACAGCGAACTTTTACATAGACCTCGTTTTTTACAATTACATTTTGAAATGTTTTGTAATTGTAGAGCTAAAAACGCATAAAATTACCCACCAAGACATTGGTCAATTGGATATGTATGTTCGAATGTTTAATGATTTGAGAAAACAAGAAACAGACAATCCGACAATTGGTATTTTACTTTGTACAGAAACGGACAAAACGATTGCTAAATATTCTGTTCTAAGTGAAAACCAACAGTTGTTTGCAACAAAATACTTACCGTATTTACCCACAGAAAATGAATTGATTAACGAAATAGAAAAAGGGAAAAGGTATCTCTTTGAGCAATTGGAAAACAAACTATCCAACAAATAAAATCCACAAGCATTAACTTTTCATTAACCTTAACCTATTTTAAATCAGATTAACTTGCATCAAAAAATGCGAATCTTATTCACTTTACTTTGCTTGTTAACTGTTGTAACTTCATATTCTCAGGCAAAGCTAACCTTCGATTCCACGGTTGTGAATTTTGGAAAAATCGTACAAGGAACTTATTTATTTGAAAAGATTTGGTTCACCAATACTGGAAACGAGCCTTTAATTATTTCTCGTGCTTCTACTGGAGATGGTGGTTCTTATGCAGAATGGCCCAAAGAACCCATCGCAGCTGGTCAACGTGGAGCAATCCGTTTTCGATATGACACCCAACGAATTGGTGTTTTTAATCGTTCTATTTATGTGACTTACAATAACAATTCTGCACAAATCAGTGCTAAAGGAAAAGTAATTTATAAGGCTACAACTATTTCTGTTGACCAAAAAACGATTGACTTAGGTGAAATTTACTTTGGGACTGTGGCTTCAGCAAAATTCACATTTACCAATACAGGGAATGAAATTTTGTATATCAACTTTGATGCTTACAATTATAAGCACCAAGATCTTTTTTACGCTACCTTTTCAGAATCGATTCACAACCAACCACCCAAAAATCAATATGCGCCCGGTGAAAATATTGATGTAAATTTTGTTTTCAGAAATATTTATGGAAACAGTGGACAATTCGAACGTGAATTGCCTATTAAATACAACTCACAAGACACTATTATCTTAAAAGTTAAAGGGGTTTACACAGGAAAACCTTGTCAAGACAAAGTATTTGAGCGCAATCGGATACTTATCTATGAAAACGATAAGCTAATTTCAATTCAAGAAATAAATAGAAACGGAAAGAAGGAGCAAATAAAATTTAAATAGGGTCTGCGGAAAAGATTAAGCCTTCCAGCTTTTTGTAATGATTTTAGGAAGTTTTTTACGGAAACGTTTTAGCACTGAATTTCTATCTGAAATATTTCCGCATTTTAAGATGTTGCGTTGGACAACTTCGTTATTTCTAAAGAAAGTAAACTCAAAACTTACAGATGTTGCTTCGTCTCTGTATAAATGATAAATACTTGTCATATCCAATATTTCAGCAAATGATATTTTTTGTGTCGCAGGTTTAAATGTGCGGTCATAACCACGAACATTCACAACTAAATAAGTATCATAACCTGCTGTTTTTAAGTTTTTTTGAAGTGTATCATCTGCTAAAACTGAAGCATCAGCTCCTTGCTTCAACAAATTCAACGAAGGCATTGCTTTTATGTTATACTCTGCCAACATTTCTGTCAAGCTAACTTCCAATGCATAACGGTCTTCTTGTTTATCAAACTGTGCAATGACAATCGCATTCGTTAATTTTAGACTTTGTGAAGAAATAAAATTATTGAGTGAAAGCAATAGAAATAAATAACAAACAAATAGCGATTTTTTCATAACGATTAATTAGAATACTTCTTTAGCAATTGATTTTACTTGAGAAGAATTAGACATGGTGTAATAATGAATACAAGGAACATTTGCAGCCTTTAATTCTTTTGATTGATGGATTCCCCATTCGATTCCAAGTTGCTCAACTGCTTTATTGTCTTTACATTTAAGTAATTCTGATGACAACTCAACTGGAAAATCAATTTTAAAAAACTTTGGTAAAAAAGAAATGTGAGCTAATGTTTTCAATGGTTTTAAACCTGGAATAATAGGCACATTAATTCCTATTTTTCTGCATTCATCTACAAAAGCAAAATACTTTGAATTGTCAAAAAACATTTGAGTTACAATGTATTCAGCTCCAGCATCCAC
Organism: Crocinitomicaceae bacterium; assembly: GCA_044372955.1. GTDB lineage: Bacteria > Bacteroidota > Bacteroidia > Flavobacteriales_D > Crocinitomicaceae > UBA952. The sequence goes on from JBILQY010000285.1 coordinate 3,503, forward strand.
TTTATCCTTTAAATATTTTAAATCGGTTGCCAAATTCATTGCCTCGAAATGTTTTTCTGGATAACCTGCTGTTCCTATGCAGAAATCTGTTTGTTCTAATTGAACATCATCCATCATGTAATTTCCGCGATTCATATCCGAAATCTGATGAATTAAATCAACTGCATAAGCATGACCATCTGCATGAGGTTTAAAAGTACTTTCCGTTTTTATGGAATCACCACGTAAAGCTAAAACATTATCAATGCCTAAAAACTGTAAATCTATCAATGCGTTTTCAGTTTCTTCTTTACTAAATCCACCACAAATTAAATGAGGAACGGCGTCAACATGGTATTTATTCATAATTGCTGCACAAATACCAACAGTGCCTGGACGCTTTCTTATGGCAATTTTTTCCAACAAGCCATTATCTCTTTCTATGTAAATATATTCTTCTCGGTGGTAGGTAACATTAATAAATTTGGGTTTAAATTCCATC
>JBILQY010000163.1:0-5901 GCA_044372955.1 Crocinitomicaceae bacterium
ACTATATTCAGAATGCAGATGGTACCTACGAAATTGTTAAAGGAACACGTTTAAAAGAAGAGTTAGCAGAAATCAACATTGCTGCTGGTGTAGAATGGTGGTATAATGATGTTTTTGCTGTAAGAACTGGTATTTTTTATGAAAACAAAAATAAAGGAAATCGTCAGTTTTTAAATTTTGGTGCAAGTTTGAAGTACAATATGTTTGCATTTGATTTTTCTTATTTAGCTTCAATTAGCGGTCGTCAAAGTCCGCTTGCAAATACATTGAGATTTACCATTCGTTTGTACTTGGGTCAAGGTGGAGGCGCTGCAACAGCCGGAGAATAAATGAATATTCGTATTGGATACGGTGTTGATGTTCACCAGTTAGCTGAAAATTATCCACTTTGGATAGGCGGATTAAAAATTGAATCCGATTTAGGAGCAGTTGGTCATTCTGATGCTGATGTTTTATTACACGCTATTTGTGACGCTTTACTTGGAGCAGCTAACCTTCGCGATATTGGTTTTCATTTTTCCGATACAGATCCACAATTCAAAGGAATAGATTCAAAAATTTTACTTAAAGAAGTTGTCAAAAAAGTCGAGGAAAAAGGATATTCTGTTGTAAATATTGACTCAACTGTAATTTTAGAAAAACCAAAGTTGAATCCGCATATTCCCGATATGCAACATGTTATTGCTGAAATTTTAAAGATAGATGAAGATGCTGTTTCAATAAAAGCAACTACTCACGAGAAAGTTGATTCGTTTGGAGAAAGAAGAGCAGTAAAAGCCTATGCAGCTTGTTTAATTGAGAAAAAGTAAAATAAAACATTTCACTTTAAACTCTTCGTTCTAAACTTTTCACTTTTAATTTTCAATTCTACATTTTCAATTTTAAATTAATTACCCATTCAGTTCTTATATTTGCATTATGAAAGTAAATCCAAACTATCAAACGAAAGAGCAACTTATTGAATTATACAATAAGCCATTACTAGAACTAGTTTTTGAGGCAGCTACTATACATCGTCAATATCACAACCCAAGAGAAGTACAAATGTCTTCTTTGTTGAGTATTAAGACAGGTGGTTGTGCTGAAGATTGTGGTTATTGCCCACAAGCAGCTCGTTATCATACAGATGTTGAAGCTCAAAAATTAATGACAGTTGATTCTGTTATTGAACAAGCAAAAAATGCGAAAGCTAATGGTTCTTCAAGATTATGTATGGGTGCGGCTTGGCGCGAAGTTCGCGATAATAAAGATTTTGACAACGTAATTGAAATGGTTCAATCTGTAAACAACTTGGGAATGGAAGTTTGTTGTACGCTTGGTATGATGAATGAAGATCAAGCTAAAAGATTGAAAAATGCAGGTTTATTTGCTTACAATCATAATTTGGATACTTCACCTGAGTTTTACGGCGATGTAATTTCAACAAGAGAATACGAAGACCGATTAAATACAATTGACAATGCCCGAAAAGCTGGAATAACAGTTTGTTCAGGAGGAATTATTGGAATGGGTGAAGCAATAGAAGACCGTATGGGACTTTTAATGAGTTATATGCAAATGGAAACGCCACCAGAGTCAATTCCGATTAATGCATTAGTTGCTGTTGAAGGAACGCCTTTGGAAGATCAAAAACCAATAGAGCAATGGGAAATGATACGAATGGTTGCGACTACTCGAATTGTGTTTCCGGAGGCAATTGTTCGATTATCTGCTGGAAGAACTAAAATGAATATGGAAGCTCAAGCTTTATGTTTTATGGCCGGAGCAGGTTCAATTTTTGCTGGTGATAAACTATTGACAACACCTAATCCTGATTTTAATAAGGATGCAGAACAACCTGTAACTATTCCTGATTTGAAAATAGAAGAACGTAAAGCTAAGGAATTGCAACGCGAGCAAGAAATAGAAGCAGCAAGAATAGCAGCTATTGAAAATGGTTTTGCTCCTCGAAAAGTTAGTTCAGTTGATTCTATTTAGATGGATGCCAAACTTCTTGCTAAACTTAATAAGCGTAAGGAAGAAGGTACGTTTCGCTCATTGACAGAAGTTGATTTAAAAATTGATTTTTTCTCCAATGATTATTTAGGAATTGCCCGCGATTCAATAAACCAAATTTCTTCAAATTCTGGTGCTACAGGTTCACGACTTTTATCCGGTAATTCTTTAGAAGCGATTTCGTGTGAGGCTTTTTTAGCAGATTTTTTTCAGTGTCAATCATCTTTAGTATTCAATTCTGGTTTTACAGCAAATCTTGCACTACTAAGTTCTGTTCCGCAACGAGGAGATACAATAATTTATGATGAATTTGTTCATGCAAGTATTCGCGATGGAATTCGATTATCCTTTGCAAATTCAAACTCGTTTCAGCATAATGACTTTTCTGATTTAAAACAACAATTAAAAAAAGCTAAGGGCTCGATTTACGTTGTTATTGAATCACTTTATTCAATGAATGGCGATATTGCACCTTTAAAGAACATTACTTCATTATGTGAAGAGTTTAATGCCTACTTAATCGTAGATGAAGCACATTCTATAGGCGTTTTTGGTTCGAACGGAAGAGGAATCGTAGATGGTTTAAATTTACATAGTAAAGTTTTCGCTCGTGTTATTACTTTCGGGAAGGCTTATGGTTTTCACGGAGCCGCAATATTAGGTTCATCAGAATTAAAAGATTTTCTAATCAATTTTGCACGACCATTTATTTATACAACGGGTTTACCTCCAGCGGATTATCAGACTATTCAATCGAATGTAGCTTTCAATATCAAAGAGCGACAAGATATGCTGCATAAGAATCTAGTTAACTTCCGAGATGGTTTAAATCAAGATAAACGTTTCACTTCAGCTATTAATTCACCAATTCAAGTAGTTCAAATGAATTCAATTTTAGAAATAAAAGAATTGGTAGAACGAATGAATGCCGTTGGGATTTACACGAAACCTATTTTTTCTCCCACTGTTCCAGTTGGAAGCGAGTGTATTCGAATTTGTATGCATTCATTTAATACGATTGAAGAAATCCATATTTTAAAATCTCTTTTTTAAACAAAAAAAAAGTCCCACCGAAGTAGGACTTTAAATTTTTATAATTTGTGTTTGAGCTTAACCTCCAAAGTCGTCGAAACGAACATTTTCTTTAGGAACTCCCCATTCATCACACATTTTAAGCACTGCATTATTCATCATTGGTGGACCACAGAAGTAAAACTCGATATCCTCTGGTGAATCATGTTTTGATAAATATTGATCAATAACAGCTTGATGCACAAATCCAACGAATCCATCTCCAGCTGTATCGTTTGTATCTGTTTTTGCAACCCAATTATCTTCAGGTAACGGTTCAGATAACACAAGATAGAATTTGAAATTTGGAAAATCTCTTTCTAAATCTCTGAAATAGTGGATGTAGAACAACTCTTCTTTTGAACGACCACCATACCAATAAGTAACTTTTCTACCAGTTTTAATTGTTTTGAACAATTCATACAAGTGAGAACGCATTGGAGCCATTCCGGCTCCACCACCGATATACAACATTTCAGCATCTGAGTCGTTAATGAAGAATTCTCCATAAGGACCAGAAATAACTGCTTTGTCACCAACTTTTAAGTTGAAAATAAACGATGAAGCAATTCCTGGATTTACATTCATCCAACCATTTCTTGCTCTATCCCAAGGTGGTGTAGCAATACGAACATTTAACATTACTCTTCTTCCTTCAGCTGGGTAAGAAGCCATTGAATAAGCACGAACAACTTCTTCTTCGTTTTTCATTACTAAATCCCACATTCCGAATTTATCCCAGTGTTTTCTAAACTTATCAGGTTCTCCTGGGTGATCTTGTGGATGTGCTTCAATATCCATCTCTGAATATTTAACCGTGCATACTGGGATTTTAATTTGAATATAACCACCAGCTTTATAATCCATATCTTCAGGGATTTCAACGATAAATTCTTTAATGAAAGTTGCTACGTTATAGTTAGAAACAACGGTTGCTTCCCATTCTTTGATACCAAGAATTTCTTCTTCCACATGAATTTTCATGTTTTCTTTTACTTTCACTTGACAACCCAAACGCCATTTATCAGCGATTTCTTTTCTAGAGAAGTTTGGAATTTCAGTTGGTAAGATTTCTCCACCACCTTCTAAAACTTGACATTTACATTGGATACATGTACCACCTCCACCACAAGCAGAAGGTAAGAATACACCTGCATTACCTAAAGTTCCAAGCAGTGTTCCTCCACCATCAACTTCAAGAATTCGTTCACCATGATTAATATCAATAGTAATCTTTCCTTTAGGTGATAACTTAGCCTTTGCAAATAATAACATTGCAGTTAGCAAAAGGGTAACAAAAAGAAAAATGATAACCGTTACGGTCATTAATACACCTAAACTCATTTTGCGTCTTTATTTGAAGTGGATAATTCAGCTACTTTGTTTGAAGCAGTTTCAGTAGTTGCTTCTTTTTTCTCTTTCTTCGGTTCATCAACATATTTGATACCGGAGAAACTCATAAATGCTATTCCCATTAATCCAGTTAGTATAAACGTAATTCCTAAACCTTTTAATGGAGCAGGAATGTGAGAATATCTAATTTTTTCACGAATTCCAGCAATTAAAACAATTGCTATTGCCCAACCAATTCCAGATCCCATTGAAAATGCAGTAACATCCAAAAATGTTGAATATTGTCTTTCTTGCATAAATAATGCTCCTCCTAAAATCGAACAATTTACTGCGATTAATGGTAAGAAAATTCCAAGTGCGCCATAAAGTGCAGGCGAAAATTTCTCAACAATCATCTCAACCAATTGAACAACTGATGCCACAACGGCAATGAACATAATGAAGGAAATAAAGCTCAAGTCGATTTCTTTCCAAGCTGGGTTTAACCATTCTAACGCTCCAGCTTTCAATAAATAATTTTCTAACAACCAGTTCAATGGAACGGTTACAACCAAAACGAAAATTACAGCTGCACCTAATCCAACTGCGGTTTTAACTGTTTTAGAAACGGCTAAATAAGAGCACATTCCTAAAAAGTAGGTAAAAATCATATTTTCAGAGAAAATAGCTTTTACAAATATGTCTAATGTAGTTTCCACTTTTCTTTATTTTAAATTAAATTTCTTCTTGAAGATTTTTGTTTCTAGAGCGTTGAATCCAAATAATCACACCAACAATGATTAAAGCCATTGGAGGCAAAATTACTAGGTTGTTATTTGCATAACCCATTGTGTATAATCCCCACTCTTCACCAGGTATTGCAGATCCAAAAATTGGAAAGCCTAATAAACTTCCTGAACCAAAAAGTTCTCTAAAAAAACCAACAACCAATAGCAAACCTGCATAACCCATTCCATTTCCAATTCCATCTAATAAAGAAGGCCACGGTTTATTTGCCATTGCAAATGCTTCAAAACGACCCATAATGATACAATTGGTAATGATCAAACCAACGAATACAGAAAGTTGTTCTGAAATATCAGGAAGGAAAGCTTTTAAAATTTCATTTACAATAATTACAAGTGCTGCTGCAACTACTAATTGTACAATGATTCTTATTCTTGGTGGCATAATGTTTCTCAAAGCTGAGATTACAAAATTACCTATTGCAGTAACGAATATTACTGATAATCCCATTACTAATGAGGTATCAATTTTAACTGTAATTGCTAATGCAGAACATATCCCTAATACTTGAACTGTAACAGGGTTGTTATCTGTAAGAGGGTCAGTAATTAATTTTCTATTCTTTTTTGAGAAAAGTGGCTCGCTCGGAGCTTTTACTTTTGCAACTGTTTCGCTCATTTTTCTTTATTTAAGTGTTTTAAAATAAACTGTATATGGAACTAAGCAACGGTTTACCATTTCTTCCACTCCTTTAGA
>JBILQY010000164.1:0-5893 GCA_044372955.1 Crocinitomicaceae bacterium
TTCATCAAAATCTTTCGCAAAAAGGACATTAGTTACTTGTTTCAAACCACAAGCAATTTTCCATTCTGCATTGATTTCGAGTTTTAATTCAATCGGTTCATTTACCAATTCAGGAACGTAAACCATACAATTCACAGGATTTACATACAATTGATTTTCATCGAAATAAGTCGAACCAGCATTCAATTCATTTGCGAAGTATAAATATTCAACAGTGATTGACTCTGTATTTACGGTTGAAATTTCCCACGTATCTTTGTTCGTTTTACGATAAGTCAGTTCTATTGAATTCGCATCGAAAACACGAAATCCTTTTACGTTTTTCGCAAAGTTTCCCAATTCATATCGTCCCGGTCGCCAAGCTGGTAATTTCACCGTTGTAATTTTATCTTTTACTGAAAATGTCGCACGAATCTTCACAAATCGCTGTTGTGGATTTTCGGTTGTGATTTGGTATTGAAGGGGAGAATTGGATGTTGGAGTTGACATATTGAATTATTTATAAGTAAAAATCAATGATTTTTAATGTTTCAGTTTTAACAAATAACATTAATCGAGATGTAATTGATAATCATTTAAAACCTCAATGATTTTCTCTCTTATCTCCTCAAATGCTTTATATTTTTCATTTGAAAGATTATTAAATTTCATTTCATTTCTTAAGTTTTGATCTAAATCCCAAATAGCCAATTTCCACTTGTATCCGTCTAATGCGTTTCTAATATCTTCAGCTTCTTCTACTGAATCAAATTCTAAAGTTACTTTCCCCATAATTTTGTGATTTGAGTTTTGAAATACAACTTGAAGTTAATAAAATTTTGAAATTTTTTCTTGTTTTATTTGATTCTGATTAGACTTAAAACAAAAAACCACGAATTCACGAATTTCACTTTCTTCGTGTTAATTCGTGAATCCGTGGCTAAATTTTATTTTGAGTAAGATAAAATGTATAAACTAAATTTGAGCTGTACGAGATAATCGTACTACTTAGTACAAATTAAACTAAGCGTACAACTCTACTTGCATCTGCGTGATTTTCTCATCAGCAAGATAGTCGTCGAATGGCATCATTTTGTCAATCAATCCATTAGGTGTGATTTCAATGATTCTGTTTGCAACAGTATTCACCAATTCGTGGTCATGAGAAGTGAACAACAACGTTCCTTGGTAATCGCGCATTGCGTTGTTCAAAGCTGTAATTGATTCCAAATCCAAGTGATTCGTTGGTTCATCCATCATCAATAAGTTCGCTTTCGCCAACATCATTTTTGACAACATACAACGCACTTTTTCTCCTCCCGAAAGAACTGATGATTGTTTTAAAACTTCTTCACCTGTAAATAACATACGACCTAAAAACGTGCGCAAATACACTTCTTCGCGCTCTTCGTCTGTTTGTGCATATTGACGTAACCACTCGATAAGGTTCATTTTCCCTTCGAAATATTCGTGGTTGTCGTTTGGTAAATAGGCAGTTGTAATCGTTGTTCCAAGTGTGAAATCACCCGTGTCTGGTTGAATTCTTTTGTTCATAATTTCAAAGAATGCAGTCAATGCAACTGAATTTTTAGAAACGAACGCAATTTTATCGCCTTTGTTAACGATGATATTCAAATCTTTGAACAAATACTTTCCATCAACTGATTTTGAAAGGTTGTTAATGGATAAAATTTGATTTCCTGCATCGCGATCTTGGTGGAAAGTGATTCCAGGATATTTTCTTGAAGACGGTTTGATCTCTTCTAAGTCCAAGTTCGTCAACATTTTACGACGACTTGTCGCTTGTTTTGATTTAGCAGCATTGGCAGAGAAACGCGAAATGAAATCCAATAATTCCTTTTTCTTCTCTTCCGCTTTTTTGTTTTTGTCAGCTCGTTGTCTCAACGCTAATTGCGAAGATTGATACCAGAAGCTGTAATTTCCTGTAAATAAGTTGATTTTGCTAAAGTCGATGTCACAAACGTGTGTACAAACTGTATCCAAAAAGTGACGGTCATGCGATACAACGATTACGGTGTTTTTGAAATCCATCAAGAAATCTTCCAACCAAGAAATAGTTTGCAAGTCCAAGTCATTTGTAGGCTCATCGAGAATCAACACATCTGGATTACCAAATAAAGCTTGCGCCAATAAAACACGTACTTTCAAATCATTGGAAAGATCTTCCATCAACAAGTAATGTTTCGACTCTTCGATTCCAAGGTTGCTTAAAAGTGTTGCTGCATCTGTTTCAGCGTTCCAACCTTCTAAATCAGCAAATTCTCCTTCCAATTCAGCGGTTTTCATTCCGTCAGCTTCCGAAAAATCTTCTTTCGCGTACAAAGCGTCTTTCTCCACCATGATTTCATAAAGACGTTTGTGTCCCATGATAACCGTTTGAAGCACTTGTACTTGGTCAAACTCAAAGTGATTTTGGTTCAAAACAGCCATACGTTTTCCTGGCTCTAATTCCACGCGACCTGTTGTTGGGTCTTGATGTCCAGTTAAAATTTTAAGGAAGGTAGATTTTCCTGCACCGTTTGCACCGATTACACCGTAACAATTTCCGTTTACGAATTTTACATTCACTTCGTCGAACAAAACACGTTTCCCGAATTGAAGCGAAAGATTATTTACATTAAGCATTTACTGATAATTTTAGCGCAAAGATAGGTAAAAAAAGTTGGGTTTTTTTAGTGAAAAACGAAAAGTGAAAAGTTAAGAATTGGGGATTATAATTGAAATTTAGAATTAAAAATTGAATCCGCCAAATCGGAGTAAAATGTAGAGATAAAATGACAGAATTATAAGAAGAATATTCAATCTCAAAATTCAACACCAGTTCTTCTTTTAGGGATTTTTATTGTATTTATCTGAAACCCTAAGCCAGCTGAGAATAGAATTTCATCCATTTTATGTGTTCCTGTTTGTGTTCCTCGGATTGTTGAATTGACGTAGGTTAAATTGGCGAAGAAATGAAAATAATCCCAAACATAGTAGTCCGCACCAGCTTTTAAAGCAAAAGAAGGTGCAACATAAAACTGTCTTTCTGTGGATGAACTATAGTCATAATCAGTCATTAAAACGCCCATTTGTGCACCAGTTGTAATCTTGAAGTTCTTTTTTCCAAAATTTCGGAAACCTCCAAAGTATATGCGGTTCATATAGTTTGGATTTCTAAATTTTGAATCAACTGAATATTTAGCATCAACGAATTGGAAAATTTCTCCACGAAAACTATATTTATAGTCAACGACATATTCTAAAAATCCATTGATATAAATTGAATTTGCTTTGTTTTGAAGCATTCTTCCTGGAGTAATTGTTGCTGATGCTTTTACCAAACCTGGACGAAAATAGTCACCATTATGGTAATTTTTCTGAGCTTTGAAATTGAAAAAATTTAGCCCAATAAGTAAAAGAATTAGTTGCCTCCCCATAAGTCAACTATTTTGTAGTTAATACCAAAGGTGACAAGCAAATGCCCTTCAAGGCTAGCTCCATGTGAATGTTCATCTGTAAAAACAAGTTGATTATTAACAACTTCTGGATGAATGTGATTGCCAAGGTGAATCATGTATTGAGCTAAAATTGAGAAATCTAGTCGTTGCGTGAGATTAATATGAGTTCCCAAACCCATTTGAACCGCTGAACTCCATCTTTCATCAAAATTGGAACGATTGGCATTTTCTGTTAATTTGGAATAGTCAAAACAGTGTCCAGCTAAAACGTAGGGTTTGAAAAGTTGTTTTTCCTTTAAAAGTGGATAATACATTACGCTCCAACCAATATGATAATCCGTGCGATGCCCAACATCCATTACATTCGCCGTTAAATAGTCGAAAAACCAATCAGTATTTAATCTTTCAGCCAATTGTAACCTAAATTGTCCCCCTGCACCAGTTCCAAAATTATTTGTTTCGCTATCATTAAACAATGAAACTGTCGTTCGAACGCCAAGACTTAAAATTCCTCCTTCATTTTTTTTTACCTTCAAAGGTTGGGCGAATGAAAAGAAAAAGATACTTGAAAAACAGGTGATTAAAAAATTTTTCACGCTAGAATTATTTATTCAACTACAAACCGTTTTACAACGGAATTTCCATTTGTGTAAAGAATTTCCATTAAGTAAATACTTGGATTTAGTTCCGTTACTTCAAAAGTAAAAAAATCTTTGCTCGAAGCTTCTTTGATTAACTTTCCATCTAAAGAAATTATTTTAGCTTGGGTCATTCCTTCTGCTTCAACGGTGATTAAGTTATCTGCAGGATTTGGATATATTTTTAGTAATGCTTGTGATTCTTCACTAATTCCAACATCCGAAAAAACGGTTATGGATGAGGTTGCAGTTTGCAAGCATCCGTGAATATCTGGGATAGAGTAGGTGATAACATGCGTTCCTACACCTGCTAATCCAGGATGAAAACTAGTTCCAATTACACCGGTTCCAGAATAGGTTCCTCCTGATGGAATACCTTCAGTAAGATTGATTGGCAAAGATCCTTGACTGATTTGACTTACAGATTCATTGTAAATAATCGATTCAACCGCATAAAAATCAATAAAAAGGGAATCTTTAGCGGTACATCCACTTGAATTTGCACCAATGACATAGTACATGCCAGGTGTTGGAAGAAAAGGAACTCCATTGGTCACTCCTCCCAACCAATTGTAGTTTGTAGCTGTTCCTGTTCCAGTTAAAGTTATAGGTGTATTTGGACAAATTAATTGATTTGCACCAGCATCTACAAACGGATTACTAAATGAAGAAAGATTTACCGTGTTTGATCTTGAAACACATCCTTTTATATCTGTAACAATTGTTCTATAAGAACCCGGTGTTGCGGTTGTAGTAGAAAAAGTTTGTGCACCATTTGACCAAAGAATTGAAGTCGGAATCATACTTGTAGTTAAGGTAAGCGTTGCACTTGAACCAGGACAAATACCTCCAGGGCCAGAAACTAATGCTGGTCTGTGTTTTTGAAGAATTGTTTCGTGTCCATTTACGATTCCGTTTCCATAAGCAAAATTTGGTGTTATTCCAGTCGCGGCATTGGTATTTGAAGTATTTAATAAGTCGTCTTTGAAATCTTGAAAAGTTGATTTCGAGCATTTTTGTAAGTATAGTGCAGCGATTCCAGCAACAACTGGTGAAGCCATCGAAGTACCACCATTTCTAACATGAAATCCACCTTGGTCAATAGAAGAATTATTTGCTGGATTAGAAATAAACCACATTGGACCTGCCGTTAATGAAATACCTCCACTTGCAACCACATCTGGTTTGGTTACACCAAGTCTATTTGGACCTTTACTACTCGAAGGTTCAAGTGTTCCAACTGGAATAATTGTTGTTGGAAGGTATGCATTTCCGTTTTTGTCAATGTGCCCTGATCGATTGCGAATATTTCCAACAGAGATAACTTTATCTGAGCAATTCCAAGAAGATACAATTGATTGCAGTGTATCAGGTGCATTGTAAAAAGCAATTGCGGGAAAAACAGATACGTCTGGAATTTGGGTTTCAAAATCACTTAATCCAAGCCATGCACCTCCCCAAATATCATACGTTCCTTCTCCAAATGTTTCAAAACGATAGAGGTAGTTTAAAGAGTCGATATTTCTAAAAACAACTTGCATGTGAAAATTCGCACCAACAACTTCCGTATAGGTTTGAATTGTTGCAATTCTTTCACCGACTGAATTATAGATAGTGTCATTCACAGGGACTGTATTCAAGTTGTCATAAATGTTTCTGAATGACGTTCTTCCTCTCAAACCATAAGTTGGAGCTGGCAAATCGGCAGCGTATGCATAATTGAAATTAGCAGAAGTATCAGCCCACAAATCAAAAAAGATTTTATTGGTACCAACAGCAGTTACTCCTGGGTTATTTTTACACCAAACGAAAGAC
>JBILQY010000165.1:0-5870 GCA_044372955.1 Crocinitomicaceae bacterium
AATTAAGTTTTGAAAAATGGGATAAATTAAATTTAGACTATCACACATATTCAGAAGAAAAAAAATCAAAGTCTCAGAAAAGAGGAGAGGTAAATCCTCCACCTTATTTTAATCAAGCTCTGATGTTAAAGGTGCTATCACAAAATAAAATTATTGATACTGAAAGTATTTTGGATTTTGCCGGAGGATATGGAACTTTAAGTAATATTCTAGATCATTATTTCGATTTGACTTTACCAATTTATGATCCTTATATGAACAAAGAAAATGGTAGAACTTATATTCCAAAAGAATCTTTAAAAACTTACAAAACGGTTATAAATAGTGCTTTATTTGAGCATATTACCACACGTGAAGGCTTTAATGAAATAAATAACTTAGTCAGTGAAAATGGTTGTATGATTATTCATACTGTAGTTGGTGAAACGGTTCCTCAAGACGAAAATTGGTTTTATATTAAAATACCAGTTCATTGTTCTTTTCACACCAACAAGAGTATGGAAATACTAATGAAGCAGTGGGATTATGAATCTTCACTTTATTGTCCTCCAAGTAAGTGTTGGATACTATTTAAAAAAACACCAGAAAATATTGAGTCACTTATAGATAACGTAAATAAAGAATTCCAAACAGAATACTTTGTTTTTAAAAGTGGATTTGTTGATTATTGGAAATGATTTTTAGAAAATAGCATAACTGGTAAATGATTTTAACCACTTTTATATTTAAATAAAATCGTCTAAAGGAAGAAATTTGAAACAAATAGCCACATCTTTATTGTCAGACATTGTATCACTTAATAGATGGAAAATCATCGACAACTTTATTGAAAAAGAGTTTTTGTTTAATGATTTTCAAAGTGCAATTGATTTTATTGTCAAGGTTGCTAAACAGGCGGAAATTGTTAATCATCACCCTGAAATAGTAAATTCATACAATAAAGTGGTGTTAAGACTTACAACTCACGATGTAGGTGGTCTTTCTCATCTTGATGTTCAATTAGCTCGTTTAATTGACGCTTTAGATTGATTTATTAATGCGATTAGTAACTTCAAGAAGAAACTTTTCTTCATTTTCGGGTGAAATTAATAACTCGTCGTACTTGTTGTAAGTAATGATTACTCCTTTATAAGCGGTTGAAATTTTCCACCCTGCAAATAAACTTGTTTGCTTTTCCACCTTTCGAATAGTGTCTAATTGAATTCTTTTTTTCCAATAGAAAGTTTCGCAAATCAACTCAGTAGATGAAAGAGTAAACTTAGTTGTTAAAGCTGAAGCTATTAAGAAAAGTAAAATTAGAATTTGAAGTATTAAGGTAAAATAAAAGCCGAAAACGTCTTCTTCAAAATCTATCGAGTACAAAACGATACTAAAAAGTACAAATACAAAAGCAACAACTAACTTGTAGAACAAATCAACTTTTGTTTTGAAAATCATACTTTAAAATCCTACCAAGTAAACAAAGGTCTATTTGACATAAATTGATTCACCTCAGTTTTAATTTTCTGAATTTCAGATTCATTGTCTTTATTCATTAGAGCACGATCGATTAAATTCACAATCGTTTGAATATCCGTTTCTTTAATTCCACGTGAAGTAATTGCTGGAGTACCTATTCGAATTCCTGAGGTAACAAAAGGAGATTCAGTATCAAAAGGAACCATGTTTTTATTCACTGTAATATCTGCTTTAACTAACGTATTTTCAGCGTCTTTACCAGTTAATCCTTTTGAACGCAGGTCAATCAACATACTATGATTGTCTGTTCCACCTGAAATAATTGTGTAGCCCAATTCTATGAATTGTTTAGCCATTGTTGCGGCATTCGTTTGAACCTGTTTCATGTACACTTTGTATTCTGGACTCAGGGCCTCGCCAAATGCAACTGCTTTTGCGGCAATAACATGTTCCAATGGTCCACCTTGAATTCCAGGGAAAACAGCAGCGTCTAATAAAGCTGCCATTGATTTAGGATTACCATTATTCCATTTTAAACCAAAAGGATTGTCAAAATTATGGCGCATCATGATGATTCCCCCTCTTGGACCTCTTAATGTTTTATGAGTTGTTGAAGTTACAATGTGGCAATATTCTAATGGGTCATTTAATATTCCAGCGGCGATTAAACCAGCAGGATGTGAAATATCTGCAAGAATTAAAGCGCCAATTTCATCAGCTACCTTTCTAATGCGTGCATAATCCCAATCTCTTGAATAAGCGGAAGCACCGCAAATAATCATTTTTGGACGCTCACGCAAAGCTACTTCTTCTAAGATGTCGTAATCAACTAAACCAGTTTCTTTGTTAACGCCGTAAAAAAATGGTTTATACAATTTACCTGAAAAATTCACTGGTGAACCGTGTGTTAAATGTCCTCCATGTGATAAGTCAAAACCAAGGATTTTATCTCCTGGTTGCAAACAAGCTAAAAATACAGCTGCATTTGCTTGCGCTCCAGAATGCGGTTGAACGTTTGCCCAAGATGCACCGAATAACTTACACAAACGGTCGATTGCAAGCTGTTCAACTTTGTCAACCACCTCACAGCCACCATAATAGCGTTTTCCTGGAAGTCCTTCAGCGTATTTATTGGTCAGCACACTTCCAGCCGCCAGCATAACTTGTTCGCTAACAAAGTTTTCGGATGCAATAAGTTCTATTCCGTGTGTTTGTCTTGTTTTTTCTTCTTCAATTAAATTGAATATTTCAACATCTTTAATCATTTAAGAATGCATTTGAGTTGCGTAATTAATTTGATATATTTTTTCTAAACCATCTTTTAAAGACATCAATGGTTTGAAACCAGTTAATTCGAATAGCTTTTCAGAACTACCGATTCTTCTTGCTACTTCATAACCGTTCAATTCATGTGCATTTTCAACGAATTTAATTTCAGAGTTTGAATTTGTTACCTCTTTAATTTCTTTCGCTAGGTCAGCTACACACCATTCCGCCTCGTTAGCAATATTAACAATGTTCCAACCTTTTGTATTCATTAAACGAATACATGCTTCAACAGTATCGTCAATATAAGTAAAATCTCTTGTTTGTTTACCATTTCCGTAAACCGTAATGTCTTCATCTGCAATACATTGCTCAAAAAAACGTGGAACAACCATTCTATTATCTTGATTGTGACCATATACGTTAAAGAAACGTACTGAAACAGAATTTAAACCCTTTTCATCGAAGTTGGATTTTAGGTACAATTCATTATATCTTTTTGCCATTGCATAAGAAGTGTGTGGATCAACTAACATTTTCTCAGTTAATACATCGTCAACAATTTCAGTAGAACTGTAAATTCCACTTGTAGAAGCGTATAACAAATTGTTAATTCCGTTTTTATAACAAGCATTTACAATATTTCGCGTTCCAATTACTTCAACATCCATTGTTTCAACTGGGCTTTCAGCAACAACGTCAACACCTAAAACTGCAGCAAGGTGAAAAATGAAGTCACAACCTTCGCTTGCCTTATTTACAGCATCTTCATTTCTAACGTCTTCTTGATAAAAAGTGATTTTAGACAATGTTTCTTCATCAATTTTATTTCCCCTTAAAAGTGAATCAAGGACAACAACTTCATGTCCGTCGTTTAATAATCTTTTTGTTAAGTTGCTTCCAATGAAACCAGCTCCTCCAGTAACTAATATTTTCATATTTTGTTTAATAAATTGAAACTTGATAATTTTTCACAAATATCATAATAAATATTCATTTTTTTTACAAATTTTAGGACAATCAATTAGTTGACTATTCTTTTAGAATTAAAATAGAACATTGGGTAATAAATTTGGTTATCAAATCTATTCTTAAAACTGATTTTTAACGATTCAGATTTTTAATAATTTAAGCTAGATGTGAGTTCAATCGAAAGTTTTTCTATTTTTGGCAAAAATCAAATTTTATGAATATTAAAGGTATTATTGCTATTTCAGGTCGTCCAGGTCTATTTAAGGTTGTTGCGCAAAGTAAAAACAGTGTGATTGTTGAATCAATGATTGACAGAAAACGTTTTCCAGCTTATGCTTCAGAAAAAATTTCAACCCTAGATGATATTAGCATTTTTACTTACGATGACGATGTTAAGTTGACGGATGTTTTCAAAACAATTTTTGAAAAATACGAAGGCGGAGAGTGTATTTCACACAAATCGGATGCAAAAGAATTGACAAAAACTTTATTAGAAATTCTTCCAAACTTCGATCAAGAGCGTGTTTATCCTTCTGATGTGAAGAAAATTTTTCAATGGTATAATTTATTGCATGCAGCAGGTCTAATGAGTGTTGAAGATGAGGTAGCTCAAACAGATGCGGATACTGAAAAACCAGTGAAAGAAGTTAAAACTAAAAAAGAAGAAGCTAAAAAAACGGTTACTACAGCGCCAACGAAATCAGCAAAACCAGCAAACGTTAAGAAAGCAGCTCCAGTAAAAACGGGAGTTTCAAGAGGAAAATAAATTTAACTAAAAGTTAAGAGTGAAAAGATAAGAGTTAAGAACTAATATTAGTGATTAACTCTTTTTTTTGAAGGTAAATTTTTTAACTTCAACTACTAAAGCTAATGCCTATTAACTCTCAAACTATTGCCTAATCACTCATACACTATTGCCTACTCAAACTAATGCCTATTCACTCTCAAACTATTGCCTACTCAAACTATTGCCTATTCACTCTCAAACTATTGCCTACTCAAACTATTGCCTATTCACTTTCAAACTATTGCCTACTCAAACTAATGCCTAATCACTCTCAAACTATTGCCTACTCAAACTATTGCCTAATCACTCTTAAACTATTGCCTACTCAAACTATTGCCTTCTCAAACTATTGCCTATTCACTCTTAAACTATTGTCTACTTAAACTATTGCCTAAAAAATGAAAATAGAAAAAAAACCAAGAAAATTCATCGCTGAAGATTTGAAAATCAATGCGTGGGAGGATATTAAATTGTATTTCGACAATCTGTTGCATCGTGAATTAAATACAAAAGCTGACTTTGAAAAATGGCTGGAAGACCGAAGTGAATTGGATGCCGTTTTGGAAGAAGATATGGCTTGGCGTTACATTCGCATGTCAATTGACACCACAAATGAAACTTTCACAAGTGCATATACATTATTTGTTACAAAAATACAACCTGAATTAGCACCTCTGGATGATCAGTTAAATCGCAAATTGGTTGACTGTCCGTTCAAAGAAGCTTTTAAAGATGATGAAGCGTATAAAATTTATTTTCGCTCGACAGAAGTTCAATTAAATTTATTTCGCGAAGAAAACGTTGCCATTGAATCGGAATTGAACGAAAAAGCACAACAATATGGTGCGATTAGTGCGGCACAATCTATCGAGCACAACGGTGAAAAATTAACAATGCAGAAAGCAGCCCAATTACTAAAAGAGCAAGATGAAGGCTTGCGTAAAGAGGTGTTTGAGAAAATTGTAGCTCGCAGACGCGAAGACACAGAAAAGTTAGATTTACTTTATACAGAACTGATTCAAAAACGTCATGAATTAGCTGTAAATGCTGGTTTTGAGAGTTTTGTAGATTATAAATTTCAAGCTTTAGGTCGCTTTGATTATTCGAAAGAAGATTGTTTTGCCTTCCATAATGCGATTAAAACATTGATTGTTCCGATTGTAAAGGAAATTCAATTGAAAAAATTGGCACTTTTAGGAAAAGATAAATTCAAACCTTGGGATGCTGAGGTTGACCCTGAAGGAAAAGCACCTTTAAAACCGTTTCAAACGGGTAAAGAAATGTTGGATGGAACGATTAGTGTTTTCGAAAAAATCGATTCGTATTTCGCTGATTGTTTGCGAACAATGGACGAAATGGGGCATTTGGATTTAGATTCTAAAACTGG
>JBILQY010000166.1:0-5863 GCA_044372955.1 Crocinitomicaceae bacterium
GAAAATCAAAAAGGCACTTAAGCAAATGAAAATAGTTTTCCTCTCTACATTTTATCCTTTTCGAGGTGGAATTGCACAATTTAGTGCGCATTTATACAGAGAGGCGAAAAAAAAACACGAGGTGGAAGCTGTTACTTTTACACGTCAATATCCAAAATTACTTTTCCCAGGAAAAACACAATTGGTTAGTTCAGACGATACTGCTGACAAAATCCCCTCTAAACGTTGGTTAGATTCAATAAATCCTTTTACTTATATTTCTACAGCTCGTAAAATCAGGCAACTTCAACCCGATTTGATTATTTCACGTTATTGGATGTCGTTTTTTGCACCAAGTTTTGGTTGGATTTTAGGTCATCAAGAAAAAAAAACTAAACGAATAGCAATTTTAGACAACGTCATTCCACACGAACGACGATTTTTTGATGATGCTTTTAACCGCTATTTCTTGAGTAAAAATGACGGATTCATTGTAATGTCTGAACAAGTTCAAAAAGATTTACTTTACTATTTGCCAAAAGCCAAACACATTCTAATTCCACATCCAATTTACAATCATTTTGGAGAAAAACTTCTTAAAGAAAAAGCATTGAGCAATTTAGGATTACAAGATTTTACCACAAAAAAAGTGCTCTTGTTCTTTGGAATTATTCGCGATTATAAAGGTTTAGATTTACTTTTAAATGCGCTGTCTTATCTTGATGACACTTATATATTATTAGTTGCAGGTGAAGTTTATGGAAGTTTTGATAAATATGAAACGATTATTAAAGAGAAAAAACTAAATAAAAAAGTCAAACTTTTCAATCGCTACATCGACGACGCAGAAGTGACAAATTTTTTCTCAGCGGCTGATGTATGTGTATTGCCGTATCGTTCTGCAACTCAAAGTGGTATCACAAACATTGCCTATCATTTTGAAGTCCCTGTAATTTCTACTAATGTTGGAGGTTTGGCAGAAACTATTCATCATGGTCGAACTGGATTAATAGCTGATGAAGTGAACGAAAAAGCACTTGTTAAACAAATCAAAAATTTCTACGAGGTTTATAATCCAACTGAATTTGCTCAAAATATCAATTACACTAACAAAGAAAACAGTTGGGAAAACTTCGTTAACAAAATGCTTGCTTTTGCAGAAGAATTGCATTGAATAATCCCTTGCTTTTAAAGTATTTCTTTAATAAACACTGTGAATGTTGATTTTACGAAACGTAAATTCTATATTTGCACCCTTAATTCAAATTCAAATATTCAAAAAATGCGTTTAAAAGGATTTTTTTGGTTTCTAACTATCTTATTGACAGTTGTTTGTGTTTACCAATTGTCATTTACTTGGGTAGCAAGTAACGTCGAGAAAAAAGCAGAGAAAGAGGCGATTCTAAAAGTGAATCAACTGAAAGAGCAAGTAAAAACAACAAATGATTCCGTTTTGTTACCAAACAATACGTATGTTGATTTCAAAAGTCCTGAGGATTTTGATTTAGCTAAAGCTGCTTTCATTAATGAGATTTTAAGAGAAAAAGGTGACAAACCTGTTTATCCAGTAATTGGTTCTACATTTTCAGAAGTAAAGAAAAGATCTTTGGCTTTTGGTTTGGATTTAGTTGGTGGTATGAGTGTTACTTTAGAGATTTCTATTCCTGATTTAATTACAAATCACGCGAAAAATCCAAAAGACCTTAAGTTCATAAAAGCTCATGAAGCAGCGATGACTGCTTACCGCAAAAACGGTGGCGACTTTTTATCTTTATTTATTGATGCATTCCGTGCACAAAACGGAGGTTTACCATTAAACTATGTATTAAAAGGTGAATCAATTGGAATCAAATCCTCTGATGCAGACGTTGAGAATTATTTTAGAAAATTGATTTCTTCATCTATGGATGGTGTTGAAACAATTATGAGTCGTCGTATAAATCAATTTGGTGTTGCTCAACCTAACATTCAAAAAGATGCAGCAACAAACAGATTGTATATTGAACTTCCAGGTGTTCAGGATGAAAAAACGGTAGGTGAAAAATTATCTTCTACTGCAAACTTAGAATTCTTCGAAACTTATGCTCCAAGCCAATTCCAAGTTCAATGGCAAGAAGCTAGCAGAATTTCAAAAGAAATTGAGCAAGAAGTTGCTGAACTTGATGATACAACAAGTGTTGAAGATACAACAGCAGTAGAAAAAACAGAAGAACTGACATTAAGTTCTATGTCAACTAAAAAGAAAGGTTTAGCTGAATTAGTTACACCTGTTGGTGACTATGCTGTTGGTTATGTAGATTCAAAAAATAAAACAGAAGTTACTACTTTATTAAGAAGAAAAGATGTAATTGCAGCTCTTCCTCCAGATATTAAATTTATGTGGTCAGCTAACCCTGAAAAAATTGATAACAAATCAACCAAAACAGCTTACTTCATTTATGCTTGTAAGGTTCCTGAATCAGGAAAAGCGCGTGTAAATGGTGAGCATATTGCAAAAGCATCAACAGGATATGACCAACGAGACGGAAAAATCACAGTTGACTTGGAAATGACAGCAGAAGGTTCTGACGAATGGGGAAGAATGACAACTGAAAACGTTGGGAGAATAGTTGCAATTACCATGGATAATGTTGTTTACAGCGCTCCAAACGTTATAAATCCAATCACAACAGGAAATACCCAAATCTCAGGTTCATTTACATTTGAAGAAGCAGAAGACTTAGCTGGACTTTTGAACGGTGGTGCTTTACCTGCTCCATGTGTTATCAAAGAACAAATGAAAGTTGGTCCAACAATCGGTGCTGAAAATACACGTGCTGGTTTAATATCATTTGGTTTAGCTTTAGTTTTAGTTTTTGCTTATATGTATTTCTATTACGGTAAAGCTGGATTGGTAGCAGATATCGCATTATTGGCAAATATTATTTTCATTTTTGGTTCATTAGGTTCTTTTGGAGCTGTATTAACTTTAGCTGGTATCGCAGGTATCGTTTTAACAATTGGTATGGCGGTGGATGCCAATGTACTTATCTTCGAACGTGTTCGTGAAGAGTTAGCTGCAGGAAAAGACATGACTGATGCTATTGACACAGGTTTCCAAAAAGCATTATCTTCAATTATCGATGCGAACGTTACTACTTTATTAACAGCTATCGTTCTTAAAATCTTTGGTTCTGGTCCAATCGAATCATTCGCTACAACCTTAATCATTGGTATTTTCACATCTGTATTTTCAGCCTTAGTTATTTCTCGTCTGGTATTCACTTGGATGCTAACAAAAGGACAGAAAATTACTTTTGATACCGCATTCACTAAAAATGCGTTTAAAAACTTGAATATCAATTTCCTTGGTAAAAGAAAAATCTATTACGCAATTTCTAGTTTATTAGTTGTTGCCTCTTTAATTGCTTTGTTTACAAAAGGTTTAACTCCGTCTGTTGAATTTTCTGGAGGAAGAACGTTCCAAGTTAAATTTGAAAAATCAGCAGATAATAACATTGAATACATAAAAGACAATTTAGGTAATTCAATGAAAGGTGCTTCAATCGATGTTAAAACGAAGAAAACAAGTTATAACGTTGAAATTACAACGAACTATTTACAATCAGATGAAAAAGCAAATACAAAAGTTAAAGATAAGTTAATTGAAGGTTTGGAAAATTGTACCTCCAAAATGGGTAAATATGAAATTGAGCCAGAGTCTCGTTTTGTTTCTTCAACAGTTTCTAATGAATTAATTTCATCTTCAAGTATTGCTATTATTCTTTCTTTGGTTATCATTTTTGCATATATCTTATTGCGTTTTGGTTCATGGCAATATTCGCTTTCAGCTATCCTTGCGTTGGCACATGATGTTATAATAGTTCTTGGTTTGTTTGCCTTATTTAATGGGATACTTCCTTTCAATATGGATGTAGATCAAGCTTTCATTGCAGCAATCTTAACAGTAATCGGTTATTCCATTAACGATACAGTGGTTGTATTCGATAGAATTCGTGAGGATTTATCTTGGAAAAAAGATGCTGATTTTTATGGAGAGATTAATGGTGCGATGAATTCAACTTTATCTAGAACATTAAATACTTCCTTCACAACTTTTATCACGTTATTTGTTATCTTCTTATTTGGTGGAGCTGCAATTAAAGGTTTCGTTTTTGCTTTATTAATTGGTATCGTAGTTGGTACTTACTCTTCAATTTTAGTTGCTTCTCCATTATTGGTTGATTTAACGAAAAAGATTAAAGTAAAATAAATTAAAGATTAATTTTGAAAGGCTGTTGGTTAACTAACAGCCTTTTTTTATGACCAAAAACTTTATGAAATGAGTGTATTAAAATTTTGGATTAAGCCAACGTTACAACTTTTGTCGTTTGTATTGACTATAAATCTCAATGCTCAAAATCCTACTGTTATTAATGGTACCCTCAAAATTTATGAAAAGTTTTCTTCAAAATATGTTGATGCTAGAACAATAGCTGTTTGGCTACCTGAAGATTATGACAGTTTAAAAAAATATCCAGTTCTATACATGCACGATGGTCAGATGCTTTTCGATTCAACTACAACGTGGAATAAACAAGAATGGAAAGTTGATGAGATGGTTGGTAAACTTATAAATTCAAATGAAGTTAAACCATTCATTGTTGTAGGTATTTGGAATAACGCAAATCAACGACGCTTTGAATACATGCCCCAAAAACCTTTTCAAAAACTAACAAAAGAAACACAAGTTTCAATTCGAAAACAACTAATGGAAAATAAAGAAATTGAACCCTTTTCAATGAAAGCTGATAACTACCTTAAGTTTATCGTTAAGGAACTTAAACCGTTTGTTGATTCTCATTTTTCGTCTTTACCTAACCAAGAAAATACATTTATTGGAGGTTCCAGTTTTGGAGGAATGATTTCTTGGTACGCTATCTGCGAATATCCACAAGTTTTTGGTGGTGCAATTTGTATGTCCACACATTGGTTGGGAATGTTTCCAGGAACTTTGAATCCAAAACTACCTCAAGAATTTTTCAAGTGTTTAAACAAAAAACTTCCTGATCCAAACAATCATAAAATTTACTTTGATTACGGAACTGAAACACTAGATGCCTACTATGAACCTTATCAATTGAAAGTGGATGCAATAATGGAAGCTAAAGGTTATAAAGAAGGCGACTGGAAATCTTTAAAATTTGTTGGCGAAGATCATTCAGAAAAAGCTTGGGCAAAGCGATTGGATTATCCTTTGCTGTTTATGTTTGGCAATAAGTAATAATAGAAATGAGTATAAGATTAAGATTCACGTAACATTAAGAAAACATTTTCTTAATTTCGGGCGTGGAAAAATGGAGAGCAGCTTTATGGAATAAAAGTCACTGGTTTTTTGCTTTGCTTCCGCTTATTTTCTTAATCCGAATCTATGTTATTTTTACTGCACAAAGTCAATGGATTGAAAAAGACACAAGTACTTTATTTCCTTGGTTTGGTCTAGGTTTCGACATTGCATTAGTCCTTCTATCTTGGTTTTTATTTGGTTCAATTGTTTCTCTTCTTGGAAAGCGATTAAATTGGATAGCATCTATTTTTGGATTCGTAATATTATTTATTGTGATCACCCTAGACCAATATTACATTGTTTCGAGAGAACCATTAGATGAGGCTATTTTCTTATTTACATGGGAAGAAGTTTGGATGATTGCTGGAATTGAACAACGATTAAATCCTCTTTTTGCTTTACTTCTAACTTCTTTATTTGCACTTTATGGACTGAGTGCCTGGCTTTTCAAAAAATTAAATGATAAAGCAACCGATTTTCACAAAAAAATCTTTTTCTATTTGGGATTATTTTCCCTCCTACTCCTGCCCTATTTACGGTATGAAAATAGTGAAAATC
>JBILQY010000220.1:0-4975 GCA_044372955.1 Crocinitomicaceae bacterium
ACCGATTGAAAAAGAATTTGATTGGCAATCGATTTATTGCTATTTCTTAATTTAGAAACGACCAGCATCGCATTGGTTTTTTGCTCAATTTTAGACAATTTACTTAATTGAACAACGCTTGGTTTTTCCGCAGGTGCGAAACCACTTTGGTCAGGTAAGTTGGTAGGAAGTTTGGAAAAATAAGGATGTTGTGTTTTTAAACCTTCCGCATACGATTTTCGAATTTCCGAGTGTTTTTTCTGTATAGAATCTGTTGCATCTGTGATTTGAAAAACATTCATCATCTCGTATTTATCGGAAAACGTGTCATCGTCGGAGCGATTGAAAGTGAATCCTGAAAGATTGAGTTTATAAGTTCCATGCGTAAATTCCGAAACACGGTGTGGACGATTAGTAATCTCTGGATTTTGAAGCTCTCCATTCGGCAAATAGTTTCCGTTACTGAGATTCGTTTCTTCAAAAATTCGTCCATCTTTTAAGTCGAAAAAAAGGTATTTACCGTTTTCAGATTTATAAATGCGCGCTTCTTTTGCTTTAACCGTTTTGATTTGCAAACGATTCGTATGGTCGTGAATGGTAACCCCATAATAAACACTGTCTTTACCTTCTCGAACTTTAATTGCATAGCCTTCAAAGTCTTTTGTGTAAACGCCAGGCGTAAGGACAGTTGAGATTTTTGTATTTTGAATACTGTAAATGAGTGAATGCCATTTCAAGTTGGCCACAGGAATGACATAATTTGCGAAGTAAAAAGTTCCTATTGCGATTCCAACAACTACGACAAACAAAGGTCTAATGATGCGATACAAAGATAATCCACTAGCTTTCAGTGCTGTTAGTTCATTGTATTCGGATAGATTTCCAAACGTCATCAGTGAAGAAAGTAAAATCGCAAGTGGTAATGCAAGAGGAATCAAACTCGCGGAGACAAAAAACAATAACTCTAAAATAACCCAAGTGCTTAATCCTTTGCCCATTAAATCATCGACATATACCCAAAAAAACTGCAAGACCAAAATGAACATTGAAATAATCAAGGTTACAATAAAAGGTCCAGCAAACGATCGGATACTAAAAAGATAAAGACGTTTCAATCACTTAATTTTTGGCAAATGTATTCAAATGACTTGAAAGTATAGGTTTTTTAGTTGGAATCAAGCGCCAAGAAGACGTTTCAAGGTGTTAATTTGTTGGTCCCACAATAGAATAGCACTTTCTTTATCTTCGGGGTAAGCAAAATCGATGATATTTACAGCAACGGATGACGTCATCGGATCAACGAAATAACTTATTTCAAAATAAGTATCAAGTCCTTCTTCTTCATCTGTTAACCAACGAAATCTGATTTTGGAATGCACTTTGTGATTTATCATTCTAGCTTTTTCTATATTTCCATCCCATTCAAACGAATAAATATCATCATTTACATTAACATCATCAGCAAACCATTCACTTAAACCACTCGGCGTTGCAATCATATTTTCAAGTATGCGAGGCAAGGTTCTAAAGAGAAATTCCAATTCGTATTTTTCTTTCATGTTTGATGATTTTTTGAAGTAAATTTATATTTAGTTTCGCAATTTAGTTAATTTTTTTCAATGGCACTTAAAGAAACACTTGAAAATCAAGGTAATTTCCTATTTCGTTACCGCGGTCATATTCCGATTGCCTTTATTTTACTAGCAATTCCTTTTGCTTTTTTGGATTCAAGCTCAACGAATTTTAGTTTAAATCTAAGCTTGAGTTTGGCTTTTGTCTTTGTTGGTCATTTGGTTCGTGCAAGAACTGTGGGTAGGAGGGAGTTACATACTTCAGGAAGAAATCGCAGTCAGCAAGTTGCATCGAAATTGAATACCAAAGGTTGGTACTCGATGGTGCGCCATCCATTGTATTTTGGAAATTTTCTCATTTGGCTAGGACTTGCTTTCTTTTTAGGAAATTGGTATTTAACTTTTATTTTTTGTTTTCTTTTTTGGCTGTACTACGAGCGAATCATGTTTGCAGAAGAGCAGTTTTTGGAGCGTAAATTTGGAAGCAATTTCCTGAATTGGTCTGAAAAAGTTCCTGCATTTTTTCCCGATTACAAGCAATTTCAAGCTTCGGAAAATCAGTTTTCATGGCGCATTGTTCTCAAAAATGAATATCCAGGCGCACTTTCAACGATGACTTCTTTTTTGTTTCTTAGCATCCTACTTCGAACAGCAGATTTGAAGGAGTTAACTTTTGTCAAAACAGATTTGTATTTCGCCCTTTTTATTTTAATTTTCGGCTTGACCTTCAAGTTCTTAAAACGAAAAACAAAGGTGTTTCATGAGATGGATTGAGGGGTAACAAAAGTTTTACCACATTTCAATTTATTGAAGAAATAGTTTTTAATAGCGCTAAGATTTCACCAATTCAGCTCCCAAAGCATCGTAATCAATTCCATCAAAATTACCAGAAGACATCATTAAAAGAACTGAATTATCCCAGTTTTGAGCGCGAATAAATGCTAAAACATCAGCTGTTTCGTTCATTACTATTACGTTTCCGCCAAAACCATCTTTCACTAATTCTTTAGAGATAGGTTCTAATTTTTTGTGTTCAACCACTTCGGGGCTATAGTAAACAACTGCCACATCTGCTTTATCCATTGCGTTTTTATAGTGGGGTAAAAATTCTTTTTTCAAAGAAGAAAAAGTATGTAACTCCATGCAAGCAACAACTTTTCGAGTTGGATATTGGTGTTTGATAGCGTTGGTTGTCGCTTTTAATTTGGAAGGAGAATGTGCAAAATCTTTGTAAAGTACGAAATCACCTTTTTCGGTCACTTTTTGCAAGCGTTTTCCGGCACCAGTAAAATCACTCATTGCATTTAAAAAGTCGGAAGGAGTAATTCCAATTGCTTCACCCAAACGCATGGCTCCAATTAAGTTTTGTAAATTATGTGGGCCGAAGATTTTTAGCGCGTAGTCTGTACCTTCAAAAGTTAATAAAGTTCCGTTTGCTGTTGGCTTAAAGTCAGGTGTGGCATAAGCTAAGGTGTTGATTTTTTGACTGTATTTTAAGCCTAGTTTATTCACTTCTTCGTCTTCAGCGTTGTAAATCAAGGTTCCTTTTGGGTCAATTAATGAACAGAATTGATCAAATTGTTCGACGTAATTTTCAAAAGTTGGAAAAACATTAATGTGATCCCAAGCAATTCCGCTGATGATAGCAATAGTTGGTTGATACAAATGAAATTTTGGTCTTCGGTCAATGGGAGAACTCAAGTACTCATCTCCTTCAAGAATCATTATTTTGGCATCGTTGCTCAATTTCACCATGCAATCGTAGCCTTCTAATTGTGCTCCCACCATGTAGTCAACGTTGATTCCGAGTTTGTTAATTGCATGAAGTAACATGGATGTAATGGTTGTTTTTCCATGGCTGCCACCAATCACCACTCGAATTTTATCTTTGCTTTGCTCGTATAAATATTCAGGATAGGAATAAATAGGAATGTTTAATTCCTTTGCTTTTAGTAATTCTGGATTATCAATTCGAGCATGCATACCAAGGATAACCGCATCTAAGTGTTGATGGATTTTCGCAGGATTCCACCCCAAAGTTTCGGGTAATATTCCTTCTTTTTCCAAACGGGTGCGAGAAGGTTCAAAAATCTCATCGTCGGAACCTGTGACATTAGCCCCTTTTCGATTCAAAGCTATTGCTAAATTGTGCATCGCACTGCCACCGATTGCAATAAAGTGTACGTTCATATCTTGATTTATAGAACGAATTTAAGCTTCATTAGTAAACTAAAAATTAATGTGCTGATTAGTTACTCACATTCAACTTTTGAAAGGGCGAAGGGATTTTTAAAGTGAAAGGAATACATCTTTTATTTTACTGTCGAATAGGTTTTGAATTTCCCTTTTTCGTTGTAAATCAACAAGACTTCTATTCCTAATCTTTTGTTCTTTTTTAAAAATGTTTTTGTTTTTTCTAATCCCATTACCATAAAAGCAGTTGCAAAACCATCAGCTAATGCACATTCTTCCGTTACAACAGTTGCGCTTAAAAGTGTTTGTTGTGCTTGCATTCCTGTTTTTGGGTCTATTGTATGACCATATTTTATTCCATCAACTTCGTAGAATTTTCGGTAGTTTCCGCTTGTTGCAATCGATTTATTGGATACTTGCAAGATTTCTTGAATACTTCTTTCTCCTTTCGTCTTAGGTGTGTCAATTCCAATTCTCCATTTATTTCCCTCTTTGTTAGTTCCAGAAACGCGAATTTCACCACCCAACTCAATGTAAAAATTTTTGTAGCCTTTGTTGGCCATTAATTTTGCCATAAAATCAACAGCAAGTCCTTGTGCAATAGCATTAAAATCTAATTTCATGCGTTCATCTCTTTTGAAAAGAATTACGGAATCATTTTGGAATTTATAAACCATTAATTTATTCTTTTCAAAACTTACAAATTCCAAAATTGAATCAGCTTGCGCTTTATTTAATAAAGGTGTTTTAACCTCTTTGTAAAATCCCCACGCATCAATCAATGGAAAAACGGTTGGGTCAAAGGCTCCATTTGATAAATCATAAACGAATTGACTTTTCTCCAAGCAAGATTTAAAATAATTTTCTTTATCTTGAAAAGCGTAATAAAAACTAGCCTTATTGAAAGTGCTAATTTCAGAATTGGTTTTATAGGTTGAAAGAGAAGCATCGAAGTCTTTTAACAATTGATCTATCTCCTTCTTGCTGACTTTTCCGCCTTCACCTACTAATTGAATGGTATAGGTTGTTCCTTGTGCCTCACCTTGAATTACTTGGAAATCTGCTTTTTTATTCGATGAATCTCCACAAGAAAAAAAGACTAAAAAACTAACCAAAAACGGAATACTATTTTTCAATGACATTTTCTCCTGTTGAATTGTTAAACCAAATAAAATCAGGCACTTGAGCACCATCACGGGTGTATGAATTTACACCAGCATCGTTGGTGATTT
>JBILQY010000009.1:0-21215 GCA_044372955.1 Crocinitomicaceae bacterium
CTTAAAAACACCTTATTCAAACAACGATTTTGACGGCGATAATTACTATAAAAATACCATAGGTGTGACCGTTCTCAATGATTTACAGCTGAGGGAAGTCGTTTTTCAACTGGACCGTAAAAATGCACCTTACGTCCTTACAAAACCTTTTCACTCGTCACAAGAAATCTTGGAAAAACATTCAGATGGAAGTGTGACCTTCAAAATTAATGTTCATTTGAATCTCGAATTGGAACGTTTAATCATGGGGTTTGGCGAAGCAATTACGGTTATTCGTCCACGTGAGCTTAAAGTTAGAATTAGAAAAAAGATTGAAAAGGCTTTAGGGAATTATTCGAATTGAAAAAAGTCTTTCTACAAAACATTAAACCTCAGTCCAAAAAAAAGGAACTGAGGTTTAAAAAAATATTTTTTGACTTGTCGCTTAAAACTGAAAGGGATTTTTACTCCTCATCATCATCTGCGTCAGCATCATCATCTGGCTTGTCATAATCGTCGTCGTCGTCGCTATCAGCATCCAAATCGTCTTCTTTCAAGTCTGGAACTTTATCGAAATCGTCTTCAAAGTCTTCATCGTCATCATCGGCAACCGGTTTAATTTTAGGAGTAATCTTATTGATTTTCACCAAATAAATTACTTCTTCGGTTTCCCAAATCAACGCATCAAGCATTTCACCTGTTGGTGTTTTGATAGTTGTTAAATGATTGATATAACCATCAGGAAATTCTTTAAGAATTTGCTTTTTCTGTTCGATGGTTAATTTATCGTAGCTTATAATAGACCTTCTTTTCGACATAACTTTGATTGAAATAAATTCTTGTGCGACAAATTTATATTTTTTGTTTTTCCTATCACCAATAGTTGTGAAATTTTTCGAAAAAAATTATCAAGGCTTAAACGTTGGTATCCTTTGTATATTTTTCTATTTTTATGCAAAATTGTTTAAATGAACATATCAATAGAAATGAATGTGCGAAAACTAGGAATCATTTTACTGATATTAATTCCAATTTTTGCAGTAGGTCAAAGAAGAAAACCCAAACCTCAGCCTTTTAGTGCCACAAAATTAAGTGTTGCGCCGATCTTTGTTGGTGAAATCGCGGGTCTTTACGAACAATCGTTTTCAAAAAAAACATCATTTGAAATTGGATTAGGTTTATTGACAGACAATTACATTCAAAATGCATTGCAAGAAGTGTTAGTTGTTAACGCTCGAAAAGTTGTCCCAGGACCTAGTGCAAGTTTAGCTTTGCGATACTACCCGATGGTTTTAGGTGAAAACCTTTATTTCTCTGCGGAATACAAATACCGACTTTATAGAAAAAATTTCTCTCAAGATGGAGGAGCTCAAATAACGAAAGAATATTATCAAAGAATGATGCCGCGCGTTGGTTTAGGCTATCATTTTTATTTTGACAAACGGTTTTTTCTGGATTTATCTGGAAACTTGGGCTTTGCTATGGATAAAAAATTTCAAATTGGTGACACTGAACCTATTAAAACAATCAAACTAAATGTTGGAATAGGATTAAAATTTAGTTACCGAATTTCCAAAGCAAAAGAATAAATGTCTAAAATAAAATCTGCTTTTTTCTGTCAAAGTTGTGGCTACGAAGCTGCAAAATGGCTTGGGAAATGTCCTTCTTGTGGCGAATGGAATACATTTGTGGAAGAAATGATTGAAAAGCCCTCAAAAAATGTAGTGGCTTTTTCTAATGAAACAAAGCATGCCAAACCTCAACTAATACAGGAAGTTGTAAAACAAGAAGAGGAACGAAGAACACTGAATGATACCGAATTGCACCGTGTTCTTGGAGGTGGATTAGTTCCTGGCTCGATTATTTTGCTTGGTGGTGACCCCGGAATTGGAAAATCAACTTTATTGCTTCAACTTGCGATTTCAGACACAATCAAAACCCTTTATGTTTCTGGTGAAGAGAGCGATCGACAAATAAAAATGAGAGCAGACAGAATTGGTAGGGTTAATGAATCATGCTTTTTACTTACCGAGACGAATCTTCAAAATATCGTCTTGCACGCCAATGAAATTCAACCTGAAATAATCATTATTGATTCCATTCAGACACTATTTTCATCACACATTGAAAGTTCACCCGGAAGTATTTCGCAAGTGCGTGAATGTACTGCCCAACTATTGCGTTATGCCAAACAAACGAATATTCCAATATTCTTAATCGGTCACATCACTAAAGATGGTTCATTGGCAGGTCCAAAAGTTTTGGAACACATGGTGGATGTTGTTTTACAGTTTGAAGGAGATCGCAATCATATTTACCGTTTGTTAAGAACCATTAAAAACCGATTCGGCTCAACGAATGAATTGGGGATTTACGAAATGCATGGTGCTGGATTAAGGGGAGTTGAAAACCCTTCAGAAATTCTAATTACCAATACAGACAAGGATTTGAGTGGCATCGCCATCGCTTCCACGATTGAAGGAATGCGCCCATTATTGGTTGAAGTACAAGCATTAGTTAGTTCAGCTGCTTATGGAACACCTCAACGTTCTTCAACGGGTTTTGACTCAAAAAGATTAAATATGTTGTTGGCAGTTTTAGAAAAGCGTTGCGGCTTTAAATTAGGTTCCAAAGATGTATTTTTAAATATTGCTGGAGGAATTAAGGTGGATGATCCAGCGATTGATTTAGCAGTTGCAATGGCCGTTTTATCTTCAAATGCTGATTTAGCTATTCCAAAAACCGTTGCTTTCGCAGGAGAGATTGGTCTTTCGGGCGAAATTAGACCTGTAAACCGGATAGAGCAACGCATCAGCGAAGCAGAAAAATTGGGCTACAAACAAATCGTGGTATCCAAATACTCGAAAGGCCTAGAGCTTAAAAAATCAGATATCGAAGTTTTTAGTTGCGGTAAAATTGAAGAAGTTGTTAAATTCGTATTTGCATGAGTACAGTTAAGCTAACGTTTAAATCTTCGCAA
Source organism: Crocinitomicaceae bacterium (assembly GCA_044372955.1). Lineage (GTDB taxonomy): Bacteria > Bacteroidota > Bacteroidia > Flavobacteriales_D > Crocinitomicaceae > UBA952. Next base: position 2,960 of record JBILQY010000009.1, read on the forward strand.
CATGTTTTGATTGACTTCGAAGCTGCATCGGTTTTTCAGCGAATTGGAGCGTATATTTTAGACACCATCATTCTATCCGTTTACTTATTTATAGCGATGATGTCGATTCAGTTTGATGATTTGTTTACTGATTTTGGCACTTGGATGTTCATGACTTTATTGCTTATTAAATTACCTTGGATTCTTTACCAACCCGTTATGGAATACATTACAGGAGGACAAACGATAGGCAAAATGGTAGTTGGAATCAGAGTCCTAAAAATTACTGGAGATCGTGTTGGTTTTAAAGAAGTGATGACGCGTTGGTTTTTCCGAGGTGATTTTCTATGGGTTTCTGCGAATTTTTTTATTTTATTCATTCCTCTTCTATCCATTATTGATGCTTTTATTTGTGGACTTTCGATTGATAATCAACGCATTGGAGATTCACTTGGAGGAACAATTGTTATAAAAACGAAATCCACACAATCGTACTCATTAAAAGATGTGTTAAAGATTCAAACCAATGAAAACTTCACACCAACTTATCCGCAAGTAATTCGATTTACAGATGAAGATATGATTTACATAAAAAACTGTATTCAACAATTAAAACGCAACAAAAACAAAGAATTAGAGGCTTTGGTTGTAAAAATTGCTAACGAAAGTGCTCGATTAATGAATTTGGAACAAACACCAAAGGAACCTACTAAATTCTTGGAAACACTTCTAAATGAATACGTTGTATTAACTAGATAAATGGCAAAACTCGCATTATTACCAACTCCGATTGGAAACTTAGAAGACATTACTTTACGCACTATTCGCTATTTTAACGAAGCTGCATTTATTTATGCAGAGGATACACGTATGACCAAGCGACTTTTGGATCATTTGGGTATTCAAAAAAAAATAATCCCCTTTCATGCACATAATGAACATAAAATGCTAGAAAAATGCATCGATGCTATTCAAGGTGAAGAAATGGTTGTTTTGGTTTCAGATGCCGGAACACCAGGGATTTCAGATCCAGGTTTTTTATTGGTGCGTGCAGCGATTCAAAATGATATTCAAGTCGAATGTTTACCTGGTCCGACAGCATTTGTACCTGCATTAGTAGCAAGTGGATTCCCTTGTGATAAATTTGTTTACGAAGGATTTCTTCCTCATAAAAAAGGAAAACAAACGCGCTTAAAGGTTCTTAGTCAAGAGGAAAGAACTGTTGTTTTGTACGAATCACCTCATCGCCTAGCAAAGACATTGGAGCAAATGCAAGAGTTTTTTGGAAAAACGCGAGAAGTATGTGTGGCGCGAGAGATTTCTAAATTCTATGAAACCTATCACCGTGGGACATTAGAGGAATTAACAACCTATTTTGTGACTACACCTCCTAAAGGAGAAATTGTAGTGGTGATAAAAGGAATTGAAGCCTAGAATACTTTAAGGTTGAATTGTGAATTATTAATGTTTAATTGAAATAACTACCTAAAGAACATTTTCCAACTCAAAAACGTTTTTCATTTCACTCATCGTTTCAAATTGAAAATCTGCCAAGGCTAGTTTAGGGTTGGGGAAATGCGTTTTTTCAGGAATACACACTACCTTCATTTTTGCAGCGAGACCAGAAATTACACCGTTTAAAGAATCTTCAATCACTAAACATTTGGTCGGAGAAACACCTAGCTTTTGAGCAACAGTAATATATACAGCAGGATGAGGCTTTCCAAAGTTTTCCGTTTCAGCAGAATGTGTAAAATCAAAGAAGGTAGCGATTTTCAATTCCTTCAATACGATTCTAATCAAACGCGAAGAGGAAGAAGTTGCAAGTCCTATTTTAAGTCCTTTGGATTTCAAGAAATTCAAGGTTTCGATAACGCCTGGTAGAGGTTGTGCATTGGCAGCAATTAACTCCTCCATTTTTGAAATGATTTTTTCTTGAATTTCGACTTCGTCTGTTATTCCCCAAGTTTCGTGAATATTCCAAAAGTGAATAACCTCATCAATTCTTAAACCAACTGTCTTTTGAAAGTCTGATTTTTGAAGTGTTGATCCAAGTTCTGAAAAAACAGCTTCCATCGCAATTTTCCACAAAGGTTCAGAATCTATTAAAACTCCGTCCATATCGAAGATTACTGCCTCAAAATCACTTATTTTTAAACTCATTTTTTAAGAGAAATACGATACAATTTTTGCTTACCTAATACTTTTTGAAATTCATTGGCAACATAAATTTGATCGTCTTTAATGACTGTAATTGCCTCTTTTTGATTGTATTCGTTGTACTTATATTGCTTAACCAAAGTGAATTTTCCTTCACTGAACAAGTACTTTAATATGCGATTATAAGTTGTTAAATAGAAATAGCCGTAAGCAAAATCTCCACCTGTTACGCTGTCAAACATCCATCCTTTAGAACCAATTTTGATGGAGTATTCTTTCTTCAAAACGGCATGCGTGTTCTCTTGAAATTTTACGCGATAAACATTGGAAACACCGTCAAAAGGCTCTGTTCTGTTTTTTGTAAAAATCCACAAATAACCATCAGCAAAAGCGAGACATTCTGCGTCGAAATTTAAAGCTTTATTTTCTGGTGGAAAGGCCATTTGATCCGCATAAGCAATGGTCATCAAATCCGTTGAAATGCTATCTTGCTTCAAAGCATCTTTCCATGAAAAGCGGTAAATGGTCAAGTTTTTACGTTTATTGTTATTGTTCCCAAAATCACCAATGTAAAGGTAGTTTCCATTCATTGCCATGTCTTCCCAATCAACATTTTTGGTGTTTTTTAAAACCACTCGTTTAATGATTTTTCCAGAATTAGGATTTAAGAAATAAATCATTGGGGCATTACCTCCATCGTTGTGAGCAACTAATAATGTATCGTTGAGGTACTGAAGTCCAGAAATTTCCTTTAATTCATCGGAAAGAATAATTGACTTTTGAGAAAAAGCGAGCAAACTAAAACAACTAAACAAGAAAATGATTCCATTCTTCATAAGTCGGTTAAATTAATCAATTATTAAACGAACTTTTTCTATTTTTCGATCACTTACTTCTTCAATAATAAATTTATAATTTCCAATTCTAAGGGTGGTGTTAGGTTCTGGGATTTTTTCTAAATGAAAAATCATCAGTCCAGCTAAAGTTTCGTATTCATTTGATTCTTCAAGGTCTAAGTTATATGTTTCTATCAAATAATCTATGTCAACACGCGCTGAAAATAGAAATTCTTTGTCATTAATTCGCTCTTCCATCCAATCTTCATTATCGTGCTCGTCCTCGATTTCACCAAAAATTTCTTCAATTACATCTTCTAAGGTTATAATTCCAGCTGTTCCACCATATTCGTCAGTAACAACAGCCAAACTGCCAGCTTGCTTAGTGAATTTCTCCATTAATTCCTTTCCGGTAATTACAGTAGGAACAAAGCTTATTGGTTTTAAAACTTGTTTTATCGTTTTAGGTCGTGTAAACAAATCATAAGAGTGAACATAACCAATGATGTTATCAATGGAATCACGATAAACGATTATTTTGGAAAGTCCTTTTGAGATAAATATTTTTTGAACAACCTCTAATTCTTCGTCAATTTCCACTGCAATGATTTCAGTTCTTGGAACCATACAGTCTCTTGCTTTCACATTCGAAAAATCGAGTGCGTTTCGCAAAATAAGCATTTCATTGCTGAACTCTTGCTCTGCTTTTATACGCGATGACAAATCATCAACGTAATGTTCCAAATCAACTTTGGAGAAAACTTTATCTGAATTTTGGTTTTGAATTCCAAACAATTTTAAAATCAAATTACTCAAAAGCAAAATCACCTGTGTCGGGAGAAACAAAATCCAAAATATAATCAATAGTATTAAACTTCCAATGTTTAGGAAATTGTTCGGGTTAATTTGTACAATTGCTTTAGGTAAAAATTCTGCTGTGACAAGCACTAACAAAGTAGAAAGAAGCGTTTGTAGTATTAAAACAGAGGCATCGTTGGTGATTCCCCATTCGCTGATTACAGGATTTAAAATATTTGCTGCTGAAATACCATAAACTACCAATGCAATATTATTTCCAAGCAATAACATTGCAATCATGGTAGAATCTTTCTTGTAAAGAATGGAAAGGATTTTACCCTGAAATGTTTTTTGTTTGATTTGAACTTCGATTTTCAAGCGATTGGAAGCTAAATAAGCTAGCTCCATCCCAGAAAAAAAAGCAGAAAACAGCAAAGAGATAAGAACTAATAAATAATCTAAACTCATGCTTTTTTCGACTTAGGTTTATATAACATCATGACCAATATCTTTGCGGTAAAAGGCATTTTCAAATTGAATTTTCGAAATTGATTCATAACTTTTTTCAATTGCTACCTCAATGTTTTTACCATACGAACTTACGGCTAAAACGCGTCCGCCAGCAGTTAGAACAGAAGGTCCATCGGAAACAGTGCCTGCATGAAAAACGAGGCTATCCACAATTCCATTCAATCCATAAATCTGTTTTCCTTTCTCGTATTCTTCGGGATAACCACCTGACACCATCATCACAGTTGCAACACTTTTATCAATAAATTGAATATCTCTTTCTGATAAAGTATTGGTAGCCACTCCTTCAAACAAATCTATAATATCCGATTTCAATCTCGGGATAACAACTTCTGTTTCAGGGTCGCCCATTCGGCAATTGTATTCTATTACGTATGGATCGCCTTTTACGCTAATTAAACCAAAGAAAATAAAACCTTTGTAGTCGATTCCTTCCGTCTTTAAACCTTTAACCGTTGGAACAATAATACGATTGTGAACTTTGTCCATAAATGCGGCATCTGCAAAAGGTACTGGGGAAACAGCACCCATTCCACCTGTGTTTAATCCTGTGTCACCCTCTCCTATTCTTTTGTAATCTTTTGCTTCGGGAAGTAGTTTGAAAGAATCACCATCAGTAATTACAAAAACAGAAAGTTCAATTCCTGCCAAAAACTGTTCAATCACAACTTTTGCACTTGCTTTCCCAAATTTCTGATGCTCCAACATGCTTCTCAGCTCAAGTTCAGCTTCGTCAAGATTTTTTAAAATCAAAACACCTTTTCCTGCTGCTAAACCATCTGCTTTTAAAACGTAAGGCGCTTTCATATTGCGCAAAAACTTGATGCCTTCTTCTATCGTTTCTGCAGTAAAAGTTCCATATTTCGCAGTTGGAATACTGTGACGATTCATGAATGCTTTTGCGAAATCTTTACTTCCTTCCAATTGCGCACCGATTTTACTTGGGCCAATTAAAGCCACTTTACGTAATTTTTCATCTGCTTTGAAAAAATCGTAGATTCCATTCACCAAAGGTTCTTCTGGACCAACCACAACCATTTCTATAGCGTTTGCAATCACAAATTCTTTTATTGCTTCAAAATCAATAGGTGAAAGGGCAACATTTTTCCCGAATTGACGCGTTCCTGCGTTTCCAGGTGCGATGAACAACTCATCTAAAATAGAACTTTGGGCAATTTTCCACGCTAAAGCATGCTCTCTTCCTCCCGAACCTAACAATAATATTTTCATGAACAGTGACTTAAAATCGAATTAAAAATTGCCAAACCATCAACATTTCCTAAAATTGGATCTGCTGCTCTTTCGGGATGTGGCATCATTCCAAAAACATTTTTAGACTTATTAGTAATTCCAGCAATATTTAGAAGTGATCCGTTTGGATTACTAGATTCGTTTACATTTCCAGCTGTGTCGCAATAGCTGAATAAAATTTGATCGTTGTCTTGTAGCGACTTCAATGTCTCCTCTGAAGCATGAAATCTTCCTTCTCCATGTGCAATTGGAATTTTGAATGCCGCTGTTTTATCTAAATCTTTGGTAATTGCAGCACTTGAAGAAACAGCCTTTAAATTGACATTTTTACAAATAAAACGCTGGCTGTTATTGTGTAACAAAGCACCTTCTAAAAGACCAGATTCTGTTAGAATTTGAAAACCATTACAGATTCCCATAACGTAACCACCTTTATTGGCATGATTAATAACTTCTGTCATTATAGGTGAAAATTTTGCAATTGCACCCGATCTTAAATAATCTCCGTAGGAAAATCCTCCCGGTAAAACGACCATATCTACACCTTGCAAATCAGTGTCTTTGTGCCAAAGGTTAACTACTTCTTTACCTAATAAATCTTGCAGTACATAAACCATGTCTTGGTCACAATTGGAGCCTGGGAAAGTTACAATTCCAAATTTCATCTTCGTTTTTTAAATATTGTTCAAAATTAATCAAATTACAAGCTGTGGTGGGGAGAGAAAATAAAAAATTTCAACACCGAATAAAGCATTGTCAAGTAAAACACTACTGTGGAAACAATTCCATAATTTTTATGATAAAACGAATAACTAAGTAACAACGAAAGTGGAATCATTAAAAGGCTGAAACGCTCTATTTGCTTGAAAAACAAAAAATCTACTACTCCGAGAAAAATAGAAAGAATAATTAATACCCAAATAATTTGAATCTGTTTTTTCAATCTAATTGACGATTTCTGTAAGCGAGCGCTCAAACTAAAAATACTCAATGTTAATAAAACAGCAAATACAACCATCGAAACAATAAAATCTGTTTGAAATTGGTAATTCGACTTGTCTCCTAAAATCTTCCAATCTATAACCGAATGCATTGCCCAAATATAAACCAATGAAAAAATCACTGGGGTAATAAAAGCAAAAATACAAAGCAGCATTTCTCTAAAATAAAAAGGTCGAATTATTAAAATCATCGCGATAATAAAAGGCAGTGAAATCAACAAAGGAGGAAAAAACGTTGCGGCGATTCCTGCGAATAATGCGCCATTAAAAACAGGGGCTCTTCCATCTGTGTTTTGTTTCAATCGAAAGAACTGATACAACATTAAAATCAAGAAAGAATGAGCGATTAAAGAACCATTCAAACTGTAAAATGAATGGTAAAAACTCATCGTTACCACATAAAGTAATGAAACGATGTAGGCATTCTTTTCAAAAAATTCATTGATATTGAAAAGGATATTTAAACCAACAGCATTTACCAAGATTAAAAACGCACTGATTAAACCGAAAATTGTTCCATCTACTGGTTTACTATTCCAAAGTCCTAAATTGACCTCTTCAGAAGGTAAATAATACCCTCTTTGATAATTCAGAAAGAAGTAAATTGTAATTATTACCGGTAGAAGAAGTAGAACACCAATTCTATTCTCTAAAAATAGACGAATCATGGTGCGAAAATATTCATTATTAAGGTGCAGAAGCGGAAATTGTGAATAACTCAAAGGAATTGTTTAAACATGAGATTAATATTCTTTAAAATTATTAATTCAGTTAGTGCTATTTCATCAAAAATTTTACCTTTGCTGTCCTAATTTTTAGGGTATAAAAATAAAATTTCTAGTATGTCAAAGGAAAAAAATAGATATTCAGACGCAGATCTTGAGGAGTTCAAAGTATTGATTCATAATAAACTGAAAGAAGCACAAGAAGATTACACGTTATTAATTGGTTCTTTATCTCATAACGATGATCACGGAACAGATGATACGGGGCGTACGTTCAATATGATGGAGGATGGCTCTGAAACTTTATCGCGTGAAGAAGTTGCACAATTAGCTGCAAGACAAGAAAAATTCATTCAAAGTTTACAAGCGGCTTTAATGCGTATCGAGAACAAAACATACGGAGTTTGTCGTGTAAATGGAACTTTGATCCCAAAAGAAAGATTGCGTTTGGTTCCGCATGCAACAATGAGTATCGATGCTAAGAATGCACAAAAATAATTAGTGAAAAAAAAGCTAACGATTGTTGGTATTGTTATTTTGTCCCTTTTGATTATAGATCAATTGGTCAAGATTTACATTAAAACGTCCTTCGGTTCTGACGAAGTGAAGTATGTTATTGGTAATTGGTTTGCGTTGCATTACATTGAAAACCAAGGAATGGCTTTTGGAACAACCTTTGGTTCAGAAATGTGGCACAAACTGGCTTTAAGCTTATTTCGTGTTGTTGCCATTTTTGCCCTTGCTTACTATATCTATACAGAAGCTAAAAAAGGAGCTAAAATGGAATTTTTGGTAGCTGTTGGATTTGTATTTGCTGGCGCAACTGGGAATTTGTTAGATTCCATGTTCTACGATTTTATTTTTCCCTTTAATCCATGCGAAGGTTTTAATCAATTACCTGGGTCAGGTGTGAAAATGAATTGTACCGATTATGGATTTACCTATCCAGTTGAAGTACGTCACCAAGGATTTCTTTTTGGAAATGTGGTAGATATGTTTCAATTCGATGTGAACTGGCCTAAATGGGTTCCATACATTGGAGGTGGTCAAATTTTTCCAGCAATATGGAACGTTGCCGACGCCTGTATTACACTTGGGATTTTTACAATTATTCTTCGTCAAAAGGTTTATTTTCCTAAGAAAAAAGAGGGGGAAGAATAAGAAGTTTCAATCAATAGTATGATCTTTTAATTTCTCGCGATAACCTGAGAAAACATTTGACTTAGAAATAAATCCAACGAAAACATAATCTTTAACAACTGGTAAAATCCAAGCACTCGTTTCGTCGAAATACTTCATAACTTGATTCATGTTGTCGTCCACTTGAATAATTGCCAAAGGTGTTCGCATCAACTCTTTCACTTGAACTACATCATAATTTTCTGGTTTGAACATGATTTCACGAATGTCATCAAGTAACACTACGCCCAATAAATTCTTGTCATCACTCACAACTGGAAAAATGTTTCGCTTTGAAGTTGAAACAATCTCAACCAATTGGCGCAAACTCATGAAAGGTGATAAATGAGGATAATCTTTTTCAATTAACTCAACGGTTTTTATCGTTGTCAAAACATTAAAATCCTTATCGGTTGTAAAGGTCTCACCTTTTTTAGCTAAGTTTTTTGCATCCATTGAAAAAGGTTCAAAATACTTTGAAACAGCAAAACTGATTGAAGATACAATCATTAAAGGAATCATGAGCGAATATCCACCAGTTATCTCAGCGATTAAGAAAATTGAGGTCAAAGGTGCGTGATACAATCCACTTAAAATTCCAGCCATTCCAACAAGCGTGAAGTTGTTTTCTGGTAATTCAGCTATTTTGAAATAATTTACAATTCTCGATACAAAAAATCCAAGGTAAGCACCAATGAACAAAGAGGGAGCAAAATTTCCACCATTTCCACCTCCTCCAATTGTCAACGCAGTTGCTATGGATTTCAAAAAAATCAATAAACCAACAAAAGATAAAACAATTAATTCGTTGGAGCTTAAGAATTGAATGATGGAATTAGTAAACAATTGTTCAGGTTGTTTTTCTGCTAAAAGTTTAATACTCTGATAACCTTCTCCAAATAGCGGAGGAAAAATAGCAATCATCACAGCCAAGAAAAATCCAGCAACTAGGATTCTAAAAATGGGTTTTTTGATACTTTTGGATAAATAATGTTCAACTTTGAAAAAAGTTCGCGTGTGATAAACAGCAACCAATCCAGCAAAAACACCCAATAAAATATAAAAAGGTAAATTCCAATAGTTAAAACTTTGTGTTGACTTAAAATTCAATAAAATAGAATCGTTCAAAGTTATTATGGAAATCAAAGCGCCTGTTGCTGAAGCGATTATCAAAGGTGTAAACGCCGAAATACTAATATCTACCAACAACACTTCCAAGGCAAAAAGAACACCAGCGATTGGCGCATTAAACGCTGCCGCAATTCCAGCTGAAATACCACATGCTAACAATAAAGTTCTTTCGCTGTAATTCAATCTGTAGGTTTTGGAATAATTTGACCCAAAAGCAGCACCTGTAATAACGATTGGGGCTTCCAAACCTGTTGAACCTCCAAACCCAACTGTCAAAGAGCTTGTTAATAATTGGTCAAACATATTTCTACGCGGTAAAAAACTTGATTTCTTTGCAATTGATGCGTGAATTTGCGCCAAACCTTTACTTAACTTTCCTCCTAGAACTTTTCCAACTATGTAAACTGTGAGAAGAATCCCAATCATTGGAAGAAAAAGATAGAAATACTTATAATTTGAAATTCGATTGTGCGTGGCAAACTCAAAGATTAAGTGAACGAACCATTTTAACAAAATAGCAGCAGTTGCTGAACTAGCACCCACAACAATACTTGAAAATAAAATAAACTGTCTGCGACTCAATTTAGATTTAATGAGATTTACGCCATCTTCGATTTTCTCCAGTAAACTTGTGTAAACATTCATTGAGACAAAGATAGTTCATAGAAAATGAAAAGTTGAATCAGAATTGATTAGTTGTGAATAATGGATTATACCGACGAACGCTTAAAATGTCATGTATAAAATTCAAATGAATTTTGTTATACCGTTGTCGGTATTATACCAAGCAAATTCTTATTCATGACAATGTTCTTGTTAATTGGTATTAGCTCATTTCAATCTTTATAATTGCGTTAACTATTCTACCTATCCAAATCAACTGAATATTTTGAGCAGAAGACCACAGCTATGAATTGACCAAAACAAAACTCCACCAAATCTGTTAAATACGTTATGAGTAACAAAGTACTATTTTGGCACCGAAGAGATTTACGAATTGACGACAATGCAGGTCTTTACAAGGCTTTGAAATCAGGAGGAAAAGTTCAACCTATTTTTATTTTCGACAAAAATATCTTGGACAAACTTCCAGCGAATGATCAACGTGTTTTATTCATTCACCAAGAGATTTCAAAACTTAAAAAGCACTACCAAGATTTAGGTTCGGATTTGAAAGTAATGTATGGCTTGCCTTTAGAAATTATTCCGCGATTGGTTGAAGAACATGAAATTACTAGCGTTTTCTCTAATCGTGATTACGAACCTTATGCGCTTGAACGCGATGCACAACTGTTTGAAAAACTAAAAGCGTTGAATTGTGAATTTATAGGTGCGAAGGACCATGTGATTTTCGAAAAAAACGAAGTATTAAAAGACGATGGTTTACCTTATACGATTTTTACGCCTTACTCACGGAAATGGAAAGCCAAACTTTCTGATTTCTACCTTTCTTCTTATCCGACTTCAAAATATACAGATAACTTACAATCTTCCTCTTTACAAGAATTAATTCCCTTGCAAGAAATGGGATTTGAAAATGAGCAATTGTATGATTTTGCGGAACGAACTGCGAATGAAAAAATTATCTCCAACTATTCCTTGCAACGAGATATTCCTGCAATCAATGGAACTTCAAGATTGAGTGTTCACTTGCGATTTGGCACGATAAGTATCCGACAATTGGCACAAAAAGCTGTTGCTTTAAACGAATCCTACCTCAATGAATTGATTTGGCGCGATTTCTACCAAATGATTATTTTTCACTTCCCGCATTCTGTCAAAAATTCGTTTAAAAGACAATATGACAAAATAGAATGGGAAACTGACGAGCAACTTTTTAAAGCTTGGTGTACAGGGAAAACGGGGTATCCACTTGTAGATGCAGGAATGCGCGAATTGAATGCAACAGGATTTATGCACAACCGGGTTAGAATGGTGGTAGCGAGTTTTTTAACCAAACATTTACTTTTAGATTGGCGCTTAGGGGAAACTTACTTTGCCGAAAAACTTATGGATTTTGAATTAGCAAGCAATGTTGGAGGCTGGCAATGGGCAGCAAGTTCAGGATGTGATGCAGCTCCTTACTTTAGGGTTTTCAATCCTTCTGCGCAACAAGAAAAATTTGACAAACAATTCGAGTACATAAAAAAATGGGTTCCTGAATTTGGTACAAGCTCCTACCCTGCTCCAATTGTAGAACATAAATACGCAAGAGAACGTGTTTTAAATAGATTTAAACAAGCATTAAACGATTAAAAAAATGATACAAATAGGCGACAATTGTCCAGACTTTCAACTTCCCGATGCCTCAGGAAAAATGATTAATATGACCGATTTTATTGGCAAGAAAAAGATGGTAATCTATTTTTATCCCAAAGATGACACTCCAGGCTGCACGAAAGAAGCCTGTTCATTTAGAGACAGTTATGAAGACTTTAAAGAATTTGACTGCGAAGTAATTGGTATTTCATCTGACTCAGAAGAAAAACACTCCTCTTTTGCTACTAAACACAAGCTTCCTTTCATCTTATTGGCTGACACGGATAAAAAAGTACGTAAATTATTTGGTGTGCCCGGGAATTTATTTGGACTTATCCCAGGTCGTGTAACCTACATTATTGGTCTTGATGGAAAAGTAAAAGGCATCTATAATTCTCAAACGAATCCATTGAGGCATATAGAAAAAGCACTTGAATTGGTGAAATCATTATAATCTCAAGTCAATAAACTTATCTTTTGTAAGATCGAACTAATTTCACTGTCTTTCCTGAACTTTTAAATCTCAAGAAGTAAATTCCATTATTTCCATTTGAAATTTGGAAACTATTTTCACCTTGAATAATTTCTTGTTCAGCTATTTTTTGTCCCATAAGGTTGAATATTTCTACGAAATCAATTTGTGTTGATTCAATAATAAACTCATTTTCAAATGGATTCGGATAAACAACAAACGTTTGCTCAGTTTCGATTTCAATCGATCCAAGTGAACTTCCTTCCGTATGTTCTAAATGATAAACTCCACCCAAATCTTGACCTATAAACAAGTTCAAATTGCCATCATTATCCACATCACCTACTGCACAAGCACTGAATGAGCCCAGTTCTTTTTGCATTCCTAAAAAATTGAACTTGCGCAAATGAAAATTTGATCCTATTGCTAAATTCAAATCGATTGAATCATAAAATCGAATCACGCCGTCGTAGGCTCCCAAAAGCAAATAGGTAGTATCTTGCTGTCTGAAAAAATGCGGAATTGGAAAACCATCTGGCGTTGTGGTTGCAACATCAATTCCTCCAAGATTACTATTTGCTAACTCAAATTGTGGATTGGTTGTCGTCCCAACGTTTTGATAATAAACAAGTTCTCCTGTTTTCTTACCAATAATTAAATCCAGTTTTCCGTCTTTATTTAAATCAAAAAGTTGAGGCGCAGCAAATTGTCCGACATTAATTACTGTACCAGCATTATCTGTATAGTTCAACACTGGGTTGGCAAATGTAGGATTCGAACCTGTGCTTGTGTTTCTGTAATAAACCAAAGTCCCATTTTCCAAACCAAGGAGTAAATCTTGCTTATTGTCTCCATCTAAATCACCAAAAGCAGGAGTAATTTTCAATCCATAATTAGTTGTAGAAAGATTTAAAAAATCGTTTTCAATATAAGTAAACCGAGGTTCAGTACTTGTCCCTGTGTTTCGGTAATAAGCGATTCGACTGTATTTAGAAAGCGTAGGTTTGTAGGAATAATAGTTAGAAATAAATAGATCTAAAAGTCCATCATTATTGATATCCACTAACATTGGCACCGAAGCAGTTCCATGTTCAATCATGTCGCTTTGAAGAAAGCTTTTGGTTTCAAAAACGAAATTGGGATTCGAATTGCTTCCTGTGTTTTTATACTTCATCACACTCGTTTCATTCTCCGAAGCATTTTTAGCATTCGGAGCAACAATCAAATCTTTTTTTCCATCAAAATCAACATCCTCCCAAAACGCTGCTGGAAATAATTGCATACTTACAGGCGTTGAATTGGAAGGGAAATTCACATCCGCTGAAATCATCAACGAATTGGTATTTGGTGCAGTTCCTCCGTTTATAAGCAAGTTTAAGTTCGCATAAGCTACATCTCCAAGAATTAAATCTTTTACGCCAGAACCATCAATGTCTAATGCTAAAACCGTTGAGCCGGCATGTGCTTTTTCAATTTCGAGTTTACCTTTTTGCGCATCTGGAACATTTCCAATCGCACATGGAGCAGTAGGATCATTAAGAATCACAGAGTTTGAATTTACATCTTCTTTAAAACCTCCCCAACATTCATTTTTAAGTACAAAAATCAAAGAGTCTGCATTTCCATATAAGTCCATGCTTTGGTTTTGATGGTATTGTAAATGTTCGCCGCCTATGTGAAAGGTCAAAATATCTAAATCGCCATCGTTTTCAACATCCACAATTGCTGGTATATCACTTGAACTGATGTATAAATTCAAATTAGCACCGTTGTAATCTGAGTAAAGTAGTGATGACGCAAGTTCCCATTTTAATCCTTCCGTAGCATTTCCGATGTTTTTATAAACTTTCATTCCACCAATTCCGTAGGTAAAAATGTCTTTTTTTCCGTCTTGATTATAATCCTGAAGCTGAACTCGGTAGCGCAAATCATCGGGAAAAAGTAAATAGCCCATGGGAACATATTCATAAGCTGGCGAACCATTGATTTCGACTTGTTTAAAGATTCTAAATTGATCGGTACTTCTGTCAAAAACAAACAAATCAGAATCGCCATCAAAATCAATATCAATAGTTGAAACTTGCGCGTAATTCAATCCTCCAGCCCAAGGAAATTTTTGGGTTATTCCAGATTTAATTACTGGAATCGAATTTTGAAAATCAAATTGAAATTGAGTAAAAGAATAAAAAGAACCAATCAAAAAAGAGAAAACTAAAGCTATTTTCGACATGACTTCGTGTTATAGAAGATAAAGTTAATGCATAATTTGATTGAAAAAACATTGAATTTAGTTTCTAAAAAACTTCACAGTTTCAACAAAATATTCAAGCTATCAACTACCATTTGAATTCCAAGCGATAAAACGATGAAACCCATAATCTTTGACATGGAGCGAATTCCTGCTTGACCGAGGTATTTGAGGATTTTTGGCGCAAGGAAAAAGATGAAAAAGATAACCAAACTCACTACAAAAATGGAAGAAACTGTTACCATTTTTTCTAAAAAGGTTTCTGTTTTTAAAGATAAGTTTATTAATAGCGAAATAGAGCCTGGACCCGCCAACAAAGGCATCGCCAGGGGACTAAAAGAAATATCTTCTTTAACTAAAGACTCCTCTTTGACTTCCCCTTGAATATCGTTTTTATGTTGAGAGTTTAAAAGTAAAAAGCCAGAACGCGAAATGATTATTCCACCAGCAAGTTTTAATGCGTGAATAGAAATTCCAAAAAACTCAAGAATGTAATTCCCAATAAAAAAAGAAACAAGGCAGATAATAAAGATGTAAACTGCTGTTTTTCGTATTGTTACCCGTAAATGTCCTGGGGAATAACCAGAAGTTAAAGAAATAAAAACAGGAATCGCACTCAATGGATTTATCAAAGAGAAGAGGGAAATACAACTTGTTATGAAAAGAGTAAACATTGATTCCGTTTTCGTTGAATTAAACTCAACGCATTCTGGGTACAAAATTACAATTTTAATGCTCAAATACTGGTTAATAAAAAATTAATAAAGAAAATTACACAATTAGAATATGCTTAATTTTGCATAATAATTCACTTACAGAGTATGGCAGATATTTTCGAAAAAATCAAAGCGAACAGAGGACCAATTGGTCAACACGCGAAAGAATCACATGGATATTTCACTTTTCCAAAATTGGAAGGTGACATCGGACCCCACATGAATTTTAGAGGTAAAAAGAAATTAAATTGGTCTTTGAATAATTATTTAGGGTTGGCTAATCATCCAGAAGTTCGAAAAGCAGATGCTGATGCTGCTGCTGAATTTGGATTTGCTGCTCCAATGGGTGCTCGCATGATGAGTGGAAATTCAAATTACCACGAACAATTAGAAGCTGAATTATCTGCTTTTGTTGAAAAAGAAGATACGATTTTATGTAATTTCGGTTACCAAGCTATATTGTCCGCAATTGACTGTTTAGTCGATCGTCATGATGTAATCGTTTACGATGCTGAATCTCACGCTTGTATTATTGATGGTGTTCGTTTACACATGGGTAAGCGTTTTGTTTTCAAACACAATGATGTTGAAGATTGCGACAAACAATTGCAACGTGCGACTAAGTTAGCAGAAGAAACTGGTGGTGCGATTTTAGTTATCACGGAAGGTGTTTTCGGAATGCGCGGTGACCAAGGAAAACTAAAAGAAATCGTTGAGTTAAAGAAAAAATACAATTTCAGACTTTTAGTTGACGATGCGCACGGAATTGGAACTTTAGGAGCAAAAGGTGGAGGTGCTGGACAAGAGCAAGGAGTTCAAGACCAAATCGATGTTTACTTTGGAACTTTTGCTAAATCCTTTGCTTTAATAGGTGGATTCATCTCTAGCGACGAGCAAGTAGTTGAATATTTACGTTATAACATGCGTTCACAAATTTTCGCAAAAGCATTGCCATTACCATTAGTAAAAGGAGCTTTGAAGCGTTTGGAATTAATGCGCAATCATCCAGAATTGAAAGAAAATCTTTGGAAAATTACCAATGCTCTTCAGACTGGATTGAAAAACGCAGGATTTGAAATTGGTGTGACTGACTCTTGTGTAACTCCGGTTTATTTAAATGGTTCTATTCCTGAATCAACTAATTTGATTTACGATTTAAGAGAGAATTACAATGTTTTCTGTTCGATGGTTGTTTATCCAGTTGTTCCAAAAGGAATGATTATTTTAAGAATTATCCCAACTGCTGTTCATACACTTGAAGACGTTGAATACACAATTGATTGTTTCTCCAAAATCGTTGGAAAATTAAAAGCTGGTGAATACATGTCAGATAAAATTGCGGCGACCTAGTCTTATCCATAAATAAAATGAGAAAGGGGTTTAGAAATGAACCTCTTTTTTTTGTGCATTTTTTTACTTAATGAAATTTTTGACTCTATCAACCACAACTTTATCAATTGGGAAAGTCAAATCATTTGCAGATAAAGCGGCAACAGAAATCCACCGTTGTTTTTCTGTTTCTTCTTGAAATGGAATTGCGTAATTCTCCACCTTGATTTTTGAGGTTTCGCATTGAACTAAATAGTAAAAAGAAACAACTTGATCTTCTTTTCTAAATGCTGATTCTTGGTAAAAATCATTGAAGTAAAAAGGAATTGCGTCTTCAATAACTAAATTTAATTCTTCGATAAATTCACGCTTCAAAGCATCCAAAATTCCTTCACCTGCTTCAACTCCTCCACCCGGAAATTTGGTAAAGAAATGACCAAAACGAAATTCATCAGAAAGAAGGATTTCTTTTTTATCATTGATTACAAGTCCATAAACTCGAAGGTTGAATCGTTTCTTGTTTGTCATTTCTGCCAATCAATTTTTAGGTTCTTAAAGAGCTCTTTTACCAACTTTTCCTCGCCAAGTAAATTTCTAAAATTGATTTCAAATTCATTGTTCTCCAAATCAATTAATAGTATTCTTTCAATATGTACGGTGATTTTTTGAATTGAATCTTTATGAAAATCCCTTTCGTTCTCGTCTAATTTATAACTTATCTTATCAGAACTCACACGAATAAAATAGGACTTTAGTTTTTTAGTTTTTCTAGCCAAATAAATCAATAAACCAATACCTAAAATCAAAAAATTAAACTCACCTAAAAGTCGGATAAAATCACCAAAATCTTCAACACTCGACCATTTATTTAAAACGATTTTAATAAAACCAAAGCAAATCATAACAATAGCAAACAGTTCTAATCTATTATTATTTCTAATTGCTGAATCACATTTTATTTCATTCATCTTATAAAAGTAAAAAAACTAGGTAATAAAAAAGGCTACCCTTTCGAATAGCCTTGATTATTTTTTGAATTTGAAATTTAATTAAGGAGCCGCTGTAATTGTAGTAACCATTTTCTTTGTTACCTCTCCACTTCCTGAACTCGTTACAGTAAAACCTAAATTGTTTTCCCAATCACAATCTACATAATAAACCCCGGGTGTTAACTTCGAAAAAGTTACTTGACCAGATGCGTCAGTGGTAGCAGTTTTTGAATAAGTTCCATTATCAAATTCTGCTTGACTGTTATATAAATACACAGTTTTTCCAGAGCCAACAGAGCTATTTAGACCGTCCACAACGTTTACAACTAAATCACCTGTGTTATTTTTTTGACAACCTGAAGCAATTAGTAAAAAGAAACCCAAAGAAAGGGTAAGCATGAATTGAATTGATTTTTTCATTTGATTTATTATTTGATTATTAATTGATTACGATTAGTTTTTGTCTTTTGATTTGAAATTATCCATTAAAGGTTTTTTCTCTTTAGGGGCTTCAGACGATGTTGACTTTGCACTAGCAGGTCTTTTTGCTTTAATTTTAATTGTATGAGTTGTGAAAATACCGCCTGTTAAACTTGAGATAATCGCATCGCCAACATTGTATCGTGTAATCACTTGACAATTTCCATCAGCT